>DATDGH010000471.1:0-7719 GCA_036522215.1 Candidatus Angelobacter sp.
ATTACGGTCTTCTTTGTTACGGTGTTTCTTGGAGTTCTGGGCTTGCGCTGGTTTCGCTCGCGCGAAGTGCTTTGCCCCATCGCCAAGAGCATTGGCGCCGCGACTCTGCTGGTTTTCTTTCCAGCCCTGCTCAGGCTTCTGCCCTGGGACTTGCGGTGGCGTCATGCAGTTCCGGTTGAGGGCCTGCTGGGCCGCGTTACCGGCGACGTCCTGATGCACTACTTCAATGTGGTAGGCGCATACATTGTTTGTGCAACATTGATAGCCGTAGCCCTTTATCTGGCGACGGCGTTTTCTTTCGGCGCCTTGCGTGTCTGGCTGGAAACACGCTTTGCCTTTGCCTTCGCCGCCTGGCAGCGATTTGGAGATTGGAGGGCAGCCCGCGCGAAAAAGAAAGCTGAAAAAGAGCTGGCCAAGCGTCGCGCTCAAGCATCCGCCGTTCCTTCACACCTGGTGGCGGCAAAGCGAGCTGTGCCGGTGCAGCCGGAGCCGCACGCTGTTAAAACTGGAATTGAGCGGGTGCGCGAAGAGGAGCAGAATGCTGCTCTGGCGCCGCCTCCCACTGAAGCCCAGGCGGAAGCACTGTTGGAAGATCTGTCTGCTATGGACAGGGAGCCGTCGATTGGCGCGCGCGCCGACAGCGCACGAAAGCCCAAGACGGTGATGCCCAAAATTGCCGGCAGCTTCAAGCTGCCCCCAAGTTCGCTCTTGCATCGCGCCGACGATCAGCAGGAGGTCAACAAAGAAGAGCTCAAAGTGCTGGCCGAGGTGCTTACCGAAAAATGCGCGGAGTTCGATGTGCTGGGAACCATCACGCAGATTAATCCTGGCCCGGTGGTTACCACGTATGAGTTCAAGCCGGAGGCCGGCATCAAGTACAGCCGTGTTACCAGCCTCTCCGACGATCTCTGTCTGGCCATGAGGGCAGAGAGCATTCTCATTGAGCGCATGTCGGGAAAATCCACGGTCGGCATTCAGGTGCCCAACCACCAGCGCGAAACCATCTGGCTGCGCGAGATCGTAGAGTCGCAGGAATTTGTCGGCAACAAATCCAGGCTTACGCTGGCCATGGGCAAGGACATCAACGGACGCATCATTACGGCCGAGCTGGGAGCGATGCCTCACCTGCTGATCGCCGGCTCAACTGGATCCGGCAAGAGCGTGGCCATCAACGCGATGATTATGTCCATCCTGTACAAGGCCACGCCCGACCAGGTGCGTCTGATCCTGGTGGACCCGAAGCGGCTGGAGTTGGGTGTGTATGAAGGAGTGCCGCACCTCTTTGTTCCTATTATTAAGGAGCCCAAGTTGGCCGCGAATGCGTTGCGCAACGCGGTCAAGGAGATGGAGCGCCGACTGAAAGCCCTGGCGGAAAAAGGCGTACGCAACATCGAGCAGTACAACAAATTGTTTGACGAAAATGGCACTCTTAGCCTGTTCGAAGAAGGTGAAGAGAACGAACACAAGCCGCTGCCCTACATCGTCATCATCATTGATGAGTTGGCCGACCTTATGTTGCTGGACCAGGCGAATGTTGAGGAATCCATCACTCGTCTGGCGCAGATGGCCCGGGCCGTTGGCATTCATTTGATTCTCGCCACCCAGCGGCCTTCTGTGGATGTAATCACCGGATTGATTAAAGCTAACTTCCCGTCCCGTATCTCATTCCGCGTTGCCACCAAGATTGACTCGCGCACCATTCTGGATGCCAACGGCGCTGAGTGCCTTCTGGGCAAGGGCGACATGCTCTATCTGCCCTCCGGCTCGGCTCGCGTTCACCGGCTGCATGCTCCCTTCGTTACTGAAAAGGAGATCAACGCCGTAGTCGAGTTCTGGCGTGCCCAGGGCCAGGCACAGTACGAACAGAAGTTCCTGGACGTCCCGAAGGAAGAAAATGTCGCTGGGTCGGCCGCTGATGCCGGGGACGACGATGAACACGACGAGCTTTATCAGGATGCAGTAAGGCTGGTGATTGAGTTTGGCAAAGCCTCAACTTCCCTGCTGCAACGCCGCCTGCGCATTGGCTACGGCCGCGCTGCGCACCTGATTGATCTGATGGAAAAGGATGGCATCGTGGGCGCCGCCGACGGCCCCAAACCCCGCGAAGTGCTCAAGCGCCCTGATTGGTTGAGCGAAGTAGAAGAAGCGTTGCGTTAGGCAGGCGTCTTTTCCTCACCTCTATCCCGCCCGAGCGGCAGAGAGGCCTATCCTGGTCACGCTCGCACCAGAACAGTTTAGAATGAGGAAGGCTTGTGGAGGTCCCTTTGAGCGCTAAACTTTGGAATTGGCGGTTGTGGGCCGGATTTGCCCTTAGCCTGGTGACTCTGCTGGGCTATGGCTATATAGTTGTGAGCACCGGCTCTCGAAACGTCTTCTGGCCCGGCCTGTTTCTTTTCGTGGTGGCTGCGGTATTTCTGACTTCCGGCGTCAAGCGTGGCCGCCGGGAGCCGCAAATCTATCGTGGCAAGATTGCCGGCCCGGTCCTGGCCATCTCGAGTCTCATAGTTTTTGGCCTCTTCAGCTTTGCCGGCTACATGACCTTCAAAACCTTCCCGGCGGCAAAGAACGCGCCCAAAATTGGACAGCGAGCGCCAGAATTCACTCTCGCGGATTCCGGCGGCAAAAACTTCTCTCTAGCCCAGTTGCTCTCCACCCCAATTACGAATTCCTCGGGGACCACACTTTCGCCTAAAGGCGTCCTGGTTGTTTTTTACCGAGGTTATTGGTGAGGAGGCTGCACCTCCGAGTTACGGGGGATTCAGCGCAACCTGGCCTCTCTTGAAGCCGCGGGTGTCAGACCAGTCGCAATCAGTGCGGATACTTCTGAGGAATCTCGGGAGTTGTGCCGCAAGGCCAACCTCACGTTTCCTCTGCTTTCCGATCGTAAAGCCGAGGTCATTCGCAGCTATGATCTTCTGGTTCCCGGCGCCGGCGAGGATGACCGCGATATCTCCGGGATAGCCGCGTTTTTGCTTGACTCGTCAGGCACGGTGCGCTGGCGGCATTTCTCCGAGACATCCGGAGAGCGGTTCCTGGAAGCAGCGCAGAAGCTGAATTAGGCTACGCCGCCACCTGACAGAAGGCACTTGTATCCGTATACTCGAAGTCATGGAGGATTCATGTCCATCAGCGAACTCTTATTGCCGGAATTTGATGAAGAGATGAAAATGACTCGGACAACTCTGGAAAGAGTGCCGTTCGACAAGCAAGACTTTACTCCTCATGCCAAGTCGATGCCGCTGGGCAAGCTGGCGCCGCATGTCGCGGAACTGGCGGGTTTTGGGGCTACGGTATTGACTACTCCGGAACTGGATTTTTCTAACAGCAGCGGCCGGCCGCGCCCGCCTTTCGAATCGGCAGGACTGCTCAAGGCTTTCGATGAAAATGTTTCCCTGGCCCGCGCCGCACTGCAGAATACGAAGGATGATGGATGGATGCAAACCTGGAAGCTGAGCTTCCAGGGCAAGCCCATTTTCAGCGGGCAGCGATTTCTTGCCTACCGGCAAATGTTCCTGAACCATCTGGTGCATCACCGCGCTCAACTGGGGGTGTATTTGCGACTGAACGACAAACCTCTGCCCGCGACCTATGGACCTTCCGCGGATGACAGGATGGGTTTTTAGAGGAAAGAACAGTCTACGATGTTTTCTGTGTTGCTACTGCTTTCATCGACCGCAGCGCCATCGCGCCCAGGATCAGGACTGCTGCAATAATCGCAACCCACAAAACCGCCGGATGTTTTTCCGACCATGGCCTTTCGTCCGGACGTCCCGTGAATTCGTTGTTGCTCTGTTCCGCGCCCAACTGAACCTCTGTGGCTTTGGCATCCTTCTGGAACAGCTTGGCGTAATCGTAGATGGGAGAAGAGGCCAGCTTTTCGTCGCCATAGTAGAGGCGGGGAGAAGAAGACGAATTGAAGTAGATGCGGCGCTGATATTGCCGAAGCCGGACACCGGTGATTTTCAGTGGCGGATCATCTCCGTTGTGAACAATCGCCTTGAGAACCTCAGGGTAGCTGCCGCCAAGGTCCACATAGTCCTGCTCAAAATCGATTTTCTGGCCGTGACGGACCATGTGAACGCGGCTGATCTCGCCCGAGCCAAGCTGTCTCTTCCGGTCGCTTTCCAGTTCGACCTCACGCCGGAAATTCGGCTGCCCAGGATCGATGAAAAATTCCAGGCGCTCCACCGGAGCGTTTCTGGGAGCTGCAAAGGTAAAAACGGTGTCTTTGCCTTGCTCCTCGCGTTTGGGCTGTTGCGCAACCGTTCGCCACGCTTCTTTCTCTTCCTCCCGGATTCTGGCCCACGCATTCTCAACATCAGAGGGTTTCACCGGGCCATCTATGGTGACACGCAGGTACTTGTAGGCAGTAACAGGAAGGCGCAGAGTAGTGTTGCCGCCAAGACCATCCTCTGAGAGGTCGTAAACAATTCCGTTACTGAGCGTTGCCCAATGGGAGCCGTGCAGATCGTCCTGGCCGTCCACTCGTACTTTGGCTACAAAATTCCTGGTTTTCACGGTCAGGTCAATACGGTCGTATTCTGCAAGTCCTGCCATATCCAGGAAGAATTGGGTCTTGCCCGCGACTGAGGCAGGCTGAAGAATTCGGACTTCTTTCTGCTCCGTCTCCGAGCTGCCGCGTTCAATGCTCAAGGCATAAGGGACTTCGTTTTGTCCGGCATAGAGACGCAGATCTGCCAGATCAGGCCGCGCGTTACGCCATGTGACTTCGTCGACCACCACGTATTGCTGATGATCGGGGCTGCTGCTCTGCACTTCGCGGAAGTACTTGAAGTAGGAAATGGAGGCACTAGCCAATACGACAACTGCCAATAGTTTGAAAAGAATTCTCATCCCGGCGTCTCCGACGATGATTTTTCCGGCGAGCGCGCCGAAATTCTGAAATAAACAAAAGAAATGGCCAGCAGCACCGCGCCTAACGCAATAAAGCTCAGGATGCGGTAGCCCGTATTGAGATTGCTGCTGTCGTAAAGAAAGACCTTTAAAATGGTCACAGCGATCAAGGCCAGCGCCTGCCAGCGAATAAATGCGCTCTTTTTCCAAAAGCCCACTGCCATGAGCGCCGCCCCGTAAATCAGCCAGATGGCGGAATAGCTGAATTTTCGCATCCACCAAAACTGCTGGTAGTCAGTGGAATAGCCAGTCACGTTGTAGGCCTGGGTCTCTTGCCGGACAAAATAGTCGGCTGCCTCAAGGGTCATCGCCCTCAGCGCCAGCAGGTTCAGGACCACCGCAGCGACCTGGATGATTTTTTTCTCTGTCTCCGAAGCCGAGCGTCCGCCAAAGTAAACAATCCCGCCCAGCACCGCGATTGCAATCAAGTATGTGGCAAAGCGGGCATTGAAGATGAGCTGGGTTGCAGACATGGGGAACACCAGCAAACGAAAGAGGCCCAGCACCAGCGCAGACGCCGCCATGTAACGCAGGAAGTTGGTGCGCGTCCGCACAGCAATAAACAGCAGAACGGCAGATTCCACCAGCCATCCCATGGTGATCCAGTGATGGCTCAGCTTCAGGGGAATAGCAATGGTAATGAACGCAATGGCAATGGCAATATGCAGGAGGTTGATGACTTTGCCCTCAGCCGCCGCCAGACGCCGCTGGAAGAGATTGCTCAGCACCAGGTAAGCAGCCGCCAGCCCCAGCGCATACCAGGTGAGCGTTCCTCTCTCGTAGCTATACATCAGCGAGATCGCGAAAAAGAACGCGACGGCATTCAGCAATGGAAGGACAACCAGGGTAATAGACACGCCGGAAAAACGGGTGGAGCGCTCAAAGCGGCTGGCCAGCGGAATCGCAGCAAAGATCGCGAACAGCAATATAGCAAAGAACACCGTGACTGCGCGCTGTTCCGTTGTATAGGAATCCCCATACCAGCCCCAATAAAGAATCTGTGTGCCCAGAAAACTGAGCCACAACAGCCTTCTCCAGGGTTTGAAAATCGCCATCACCAGGACAGCCAGGTCCAGCAGGCAAACATAGGAAAACAGGGCAATCTCATGATTCTGGTGAGTGGAAACCAGAATTGGCGTGCTGAAACCGCCGGCCAGCGCGAAGGCTGCCAGCAGTTCAGCATTCTGCGCCAGCGCCATGAACAGAGTGGCCGCCGTGACAACAACCATGGCTACAAAGGCAATCTGGATAGAGATTAACGGTGGATCGAAATACTGAGACGCGGCGTACAACGAGAGGTACAGGATGCCGATGCCGACCGCCTTTAGTGAATAAGAGAAGACCAGATAGCTTTTGGCGCGAAAGCGTTCGCTCCAGACAACCAGCCCGATGCCGGCGATCAGGCCAATCGCAACCTGTCCTGCGGGCCCGATCAGTTTGTTCTGGAAAGCCCACTCCAGAAAAAAAGCAACGCCAATCAGCACTGCCGCAATGCCGATGCGATTGAGCCAATACTGACCGATTTTCTTTTCCAGGCTCGCATCTTCTTTTTTCTTTGCGGTAGCCGCCTGGGTAGCAAAAATGGATGTTGGCCCAAAGACGGGCGAAACTGGAGCTGTGAACGGCGGCGCTGGCCTTGGCGGTTCGGTTGCACTGGTTGTGGCAGTGACCGGCTGTTGTGGAGCAACAGGTCGCGGTGGCGCAGGCGCGCTAATCCCCAGGCGCTGTTCAAGCATGTAGATGCGCGCAGTAAGCGCCGCCACCTGTGCTTTCAGCCCCTCCAACTCATCTTGTGGATTGGCCATGCGGATAAGCTAGCCTATCCGGGGATTACAGGCAAAGGATTTTGTTGAGAACGCCGATGGCGCCAGCATTTCACCCAATCGGGTGATCGCTGTGATCGGAAGAAAAAACCGAATGAAGTAACGGCCACCATTTACCGATCACCCGGTGACCCGATGACCCGATTCATTCAGTTCCACTTCAATCCGCGAAGCTGCTCCAGGTTCACGTTGCCGCCGCTGAGCACGCAAACGACTTTTGATCCGGTCGGGGCCTTCACCAGGCCATGCAGCAGAGCGGCTACGGGGGCAGCGGCCGCGCCTTCCACAACCAGTTTGCAGTGCGACATGATCCAGATCATGGCGTCAAAAATTTCCCGGTCGGGCAGGGCAACAATCTCATCCACGTAGCGTTGGACAACGGAGAAGGTATTTTCGCCTACGCGCTTCACCCGCAAACCATCAATGATGCAGTCAATTTTGTCCAGCGTCACCAGTCGCCCAGCTTCAACACTCCGTTTCATAGCAGGTCCGTCTGAAGATTCCACGCCAATGATCTTGATTTTTGGATTGAGGGCCTTCAATGCCATAGAAACTCCGGAGATCAAGCCTCCCCCGCCAATGGGAACCACAGCCACATCTACTTGCGGGAAATCTTCATAGACTTCCAGGCCCAACGTTCCTTGACCGGTAATGAGCTGGACGTCATCGAAGGGATGAATGTAAGTCAATCCACGTTCCTGCGTGAGCTGCCTGGCCTTTTCGTTGGCCTCATCCCAGATGAGTCCGTGCTGGACCACTTCCGCGCCGTAGGCCCGCGTGGCGTCCACCTTGGACTGGGTGGCATTGCTGGCCATGACGACCACTGCTTTCATCTTATAAACACCTGCCGCCAGCGCCACTCCTTGCGCATGGTTTCCCGCCGAGGAACAGATCACTCCTCTCTGCCGCTGCTCTGGAGTCAGATGGCGGAACTTGTTCAATGGTCCGCGGACCTTGTAAGAGCCGCCTTTCTGGAACATCT
>DATDGH010000472.1:0-13738 GCA_036522215.1 Candidatus Angelobacter sp.
GTCCATTACTCTCCAGGGCAGATACTCACGACGGTAATCAGCGTCTTCTTCATAGGCTCCTCAGTCGAGGAGGTGACCGGCAAGCGCGCTTTCTATGAGTTGTACCTCACCTCTTTAATCGGAGCGGGTGTACTGGGATTCCTACTTTCGCTGACCGGACGCATTGCGGGTGGAGTAGCCATGGGCGCGGGATCGGCCGACAATGCGATCCTGATGGCCTTTTATCTCTTCTATCGCGGAGCGTCCATCTACCTGTTTCCATTTCCATTTCAGATACCGGTGAAATGGGTAGTCATCGGCATTGGAGTGATTGAGGCAGCGTACTGGGTGTTGAACGGCTATCCATTGCTCCTCACGGTGAGCCTGCTGGGATTTGGTATGGGCTATCTCTGGCACAAATACATGTGGCGTCGGGCGGGCCTGTCCAGCGTAGTCGAAGAGCGAATCCTAGGACTCCGCAATTCCTATCATCGCTGGAAGCGCCGCCGCGCCGGGCGAAAGTTCCAGGTCTACATGCGCAAGCACCAGCAAGATCCCAAACAGTACTTTGACGAATACGGCAACTTTCGCCCACCGGACGATCCCGAAAAGAAAAATGGCGGCAAAGGCGGCTGGGTCAATTAATCGGGTCATGCGATCACCGGGTCATCGGGTCAACGGAACATCTTTGCAATTCCCGATTTGTATTCTCGGCAAAAAGCATTCGTGAGAAATCACTTTCATCAGTGCCATCAATGGTAAGTTTTTATCTTTTTCTCCGCTCGGGAACTGAATTCGCCCGCACTGCTTTGCGACGCTCTTGAGCAAAAGACTGCGGTTGGCCGGCTGCGGCGCCCACCACGTGCAATCGCATGAAATTAGTCGAACCACTGCTGGTGTGGGTTCCGGCAACAATGGCGATGATGTCGCCCTGGCGCACAGCATCCCGTGAACGCAGCAGGGCCTCTGCTTTGGTCACCATATCTTCGGCCCCGGTTTCGACTTCAGAAAGGGCCGGCAAAACTCCCCACAACAGGTTCAGCCGGGCACACACGGGCGCGCTGGCGGCCAGCGCGTGAATGGGACATCGTGGCCGGTACTTGGAAATGAGCCGCGCCGTGGTCCCGCTCTCCGTATAGACAGCGATGGCGCGCATATCCAGGTCCTGAGCCGCATGGGCAACCGATTCGCAGATGGTCTCTGAGATTGACAACATTCGCCGGTGGCGGCGGCGCAGGAGCACGTCATCCGGATGCAGCTCAGCCTCCTGGATGATTTTTTCCATCATGGCCACCGCTTCCCGTGGATACTTGCCGGTGGCAGTCTCGGCGGAGAGCATCACGGCATCGCTGCCGTCGAAGATGGCATTGGCCACGTCACTGGCCTCCGCCCGCGTAGGCCGCGGATTCTCCACCATCGACTCGAGCATCTGGGTGGCGGTGATAACAGGCTTACGCCAATCTGCGGCGCGCCGGATCACATGCTTCTGGATCATGGGCACTTTTTCCGGCGCCACTTCGACTCCCAGATCGCCTCGCGCCACCATCACGCCATCGGCGACGTCCAGAATCTCTTCCAGATGCTCGATGGCCTGCGGTTTCTCCAGTTTGGCAATCACCCAGGCATCGGATTTGTGGCCGGCCAGCAACCTCTTGGCCTGGCGAACATCGTCGGCGGTGCGGACGAACGAAGCCGCAATCATGTCCACTCCGTGCTTGACGCCAAACTCCAGGTCCCTCTCATCCTTCTCCGTGAGTGCCGGTACGCGCACCACCGTGCCGGGCAGGTTGATGCCCTTATGCTCGCCCAGAAGGCCACCATTCACCACTGTACATTCAATGTCCTCGCCATGGAGGGCGCGCACGCGCAGCTCGATCAGACCATCAGCCAGCAGCACCCGCGCACCCGGCTCTACCTCCTGCGCCAGTGTTTTGAACGTGGTGGAGAGCAGAGTGGCGGTGCCGGCAATGTCGCGCGGAGTAATGGTGACAGTGGACCCGGTCTTGAGCGCCACCGGAGTGCGGTATTTCAATCGACCTGTGCGGATCTTCGGCCCCTGCAGGTCCTGAAGAATGCAGATCGTCCGGCCTTCGCGATCGGCGACCTTGCGAACACGCTCGATCATCCGCGCATGCTCCTCATGTGTGCCGTGAGAGAAATTGAGGCGGGCCACGTCCATGCCCAGCCGCATCAAATCGCGCAGCACAACCTCAGTGCCGCTGGCTGGTCCCAATGTACATACGATCTTAGCTTTGCGAGGTTTCGGTGCTGTATCTGGTCCGATGGTCACGTCTGCGCTTTCCTAGGCTCCTGAATCCTGCTCTTGTACTTTAGGATAAACCTGCGCATTGAACTCCGCTCCCAGCAGGACGATGATGGACAGAATATAAAGCCAGACCAGGAGTGCGATGGCGGCGCTGAGAGATCCGTAAACCACCGTATACGTGGCGTGATTGGTCACATACCAGCCGAACAGCATGGTGGCAGGAAACCACATCAGCGTTGCCAGGACCGCCCCCGGAAGCACCCGCCGCCAGGATTGGGTCTTGGGCATGCCATGGTGATAGATCAGGCCGATGAAGGCGATGCTGGTCACAATGGCTATGCTCCAGCGGATAACGATGAAAACCAGCCAAATCAATGGTCGAAAAGTGTGTGTGGTTCCGCTCTGGATCCAGGATTCAATTTCATCACCAAAGACCACCAGGATGGTGGCAAAGGTCAGCGGCACCAGGGCCAGAAATACCAGATAGACTGCTACCGCTCTTTCTTTCCAGAAGCCCCAGGTGTTCTGCATGCAATAGGCCCGGCGAAAGCCCTCCATCCAGGAAACCATGACTCCGGTGGCGGCCAAAATTGTCACCGCCGATGATGAAAAAATGAGCCGCGACGGATGGTGCTTGGTGGATTGAAAGAAGCTCAAAGCAACGTTGCTGGACCCGGGAGGCAGCACCCAGCCTATGGTCGCTCCAATCTGGCGCACGAAGGCTTCGGTGGTCTGGGAGGCCTCCAGGATGCCGGCAACGGCCAGGAGGGCCGGGAAAAGCGTCAGGATGGAGGAATACGCAGCTCCCTTGGCCAGAAGGAACTGTCCGTGTTGGAATGCCCGCCAGAACGACCGGCGAATCCGCGTGAAGTGCATGTGAAGGCACTAGGGTAGCAAAAGCAGGGGACAGGGAACAGGGAATAGGGGACAGGGAACCACTTGGTAAATTAAAGGACAGCCATGGCTCTTGGCTTGTGGCTCTTGGCTGATGACTAAATTAACCACGGAGACTCGGGGAAAAGATAGGGAAATAATGGAGACACAGACTTTCGCATTGCGCACCGCTGACGGCGTTGAGCTGTTTGTTTATTGCTGGCTTCCGCCCGGACCATGCAAAGCTGTGGTGCAGATTGCGCATGGCCTGGCCGAGCATGCTGGAAGATATAGCCGCCTGGCAGGGGCGCTGACGGCAGCCGGCTATGCCGTGTATGCCAACGATCATCGTGGGCATGGCCGGACCTGCAAAAGTAACGACCAACTCGGCTTCGTCGCTTCCAAAGATGGCTGGCAACTCTGCGTAAACGATCTCTGGGCGCTGAATCGCCACATTGCTGCAGAGCATCCTGGAGTGCCGTTGGTGCTGCTTGGCCATTCCATGGGCGCAACCCTGGCACAGCAGTTCATGGGAGAGTATGGCGACGCCCTGGCGGGTGTGGTGCTCTCAGGGTCGAGCGGAAACCCGACCATGCTGGCAGGGATTGGAAAGTTAATCCTGCGACTGGAGCGCCTGCGCCTCGGACCTTCCGGCCACAGCAAGCTCGCGAACTCCCTCAGTTTTGACGCATTCAACAAGAGCTTTGCCCCGGCACGGACCGCATTCGATTGGCTCTCCCGCGATCCGGCTGAGGTGGACAAGTACGTAGCTGACCGTCTCTGTGGTTTTTCCGCCAGCGTCCAGCTATGGATTGATCTGCTCTCCGGCTGGGCAAGAGCCTCGCGGCCTGCTCATCGAGGGCGAATACCCAAGACGCTGCCCATCTACATCATCGCCGGCACTCGCGACCCGGTCGGTGGCAATACCAGGCAGATCGAGCCCATGCTCGCCGCGTACAAGGCTGCTGGATTAAGAGTTCAGCACCGGTTTTATCCTGAAGCCCGACATGAATTATTCAATGAGACGAATCGGGAGGAGGTGACGCGGGATTTGATTGGGTGGATGGAGCGAATTGTGGGCAGGTGATCCTGGGCTGTTGGTATGATGAGCGCAGAATTTTATGCTTCCACGGATTACTCTTTTGGCATTAGCCGTTGTGATGTCGATTTTTGGATGCGACGGCGGCAACTCAGTGGAGTGCAGGCAGCGCGGAGCAGCGCTTAGCAAGCGAGTGGAAGAGTTAAAACAGAAGGCGCAGGCGGCGCTCAAAATCGGGAGCTCAAAAGCCGAAGTTTCGCGGTTTTACAAAGAAAATGACATTCCTCTAGATTTTGATCAATTCGGAGCAACTGGAACTATTCGAACCTCTGGCTGCTCGCCATTCGGTTGCGGGTCGAATGATGCCATTATTGGAGTGCGCGTAGAACTCGATCGCGAAGCCAAGGTAAAAAAGGAACCTCATGTGATGGCCATGTATACAGACTGCCTGTAAGGCGGCAGTCGAGATTCAGGCAGAGCGCGGAAGACTTGAGGTCTTCGGAAGAAGCTAAATCAGCCACCAGAGCTAACTAATCTTCGATGCCATCATCCTGCCATTGATAACCACAGGCGTCGCAGTGCCAGTCATATTTCGAATCTTCTCGTGCGGCTTCGAGATCTACTACATGACCAGCAGATTCCCGATTGTCAAAGACAATCTCTTCGGAATGGCACTTAGGACATCGGATGGCATAGTCCTCGTCGCTGTGCTCCGCGTTGTCGCTGTGCTCCTCCTCGTCGGCCTCGTCCTGCACATCATTCTCAAGCTCCGGTGGAATACTGTTTCGGAGTTTTTCAATCAGAAAGGAAGCTCTGCCTGCAAAGGGCGAGTAAACCTTGAGGGCCGGGCCTTTATCGAACGTTCCGTGGAAGGATTCGACATTCTCGGCATTTTCCGGTCCTAGACACGATCGAATGCCGGAAGCGTTCAGAACTGCCTGCATCTTAGCTGCGTCATTTCGGCTGCGCGGCGAAGCAACAACCACGAGGAGCGAATCCTCGTCTTCCTCGTCATGGGCATCGGGTTCCGGCAGCCTCGGCCCCGACAGAGCAATTTTCAGTTCAATATTCAGCCCTCGACTTGAAATTACCGTGCGCAAAACCTGTTGGGCAGTGTCAGTGAGGTCGTTTGCGTCAGAAGCCACTCCGGCAAGCTCATCTTCAGTCATAGCAGCATAGGTTGCTCTTAGCTGTTCAATACTTTCCATGGCTCCTGCATCATAGCTGGCATCTCTGCAGGCGAGCAATGCAAAAACTGCAGTGGGCGTGGGTACGAACTGCTTGATCAAGCGAACTGCGAAGAGGTCACCCGGGATCTGATTGAGTAGCTGGATAGTACCATCGTCATTAAGTACCACACCACAGTGTCTGTACTGGATACTTTGAAAATAGATGGTCTGTAGTCATTACCACCATGTCTTCGCTCCGGGCCTGAGCAATGAGAATGCGGTCAAAAGGGTCTTGATGATGTAATGGCAGACTACCGACAGCAAGCGCATGGAGCTGGGTAATTGGGAGCGGACGAAGACCGAGAACTTTGACTGAATTTGGAACAAGTCGCTCCGGCGGTTCCGGTAGCTTAAGTTTTCCTGTGGCTGATTTTATTGTGATTTCCCACGCACTAGCCGCCGATAAATAAAACTCCCCGCGAGCTTGTGACAGCAGATCCTGTGCCCGTTGGTTTAATTTCCTGAGCGGACCTATGCTCCAGAGGAATACGTTGGTATCCAGCAGGTATCTCATCTTTTTCCACGCTTCTTGCGCGGGACATCTGTCCCCAAGAACCCAGCTAGAATTTCATGCGGCAGAGGGCCGTCGAAGTCCTCAGCAATCCAGATCTTATCGCCATAAATCCCTAATTTGCGAGGCTCGGCCTTGGGCTCAACTGGAACGAGGCGAGCAATGGGGACCCCCGCCTTCGCAATCGTGATTTCTTCGCCTGCGGCAACCCGCTGCAGCAGTCGGGAGAAGTGAGTCTTGGCTTCGTGAACATTGATCTCCATATTGGCAGTATGGACTAAGTCCTAGACTAAGTCTAGTTAGAATCAAGCCAAAAAAATCGCGGGCCGAAACCTCCAGCCCGCGAATAGTTTGTTTGTCCTGCCGAGGTTACTCGGCGGCCATTTCTTCGGCTTCGCCTTCCTGGCGCAACATCTCCAGAGCGCGCTCGGCTTCGGCGTAGGCCTGGGAGACTTCCTCCTGGACCTTGGCCGCAGCCTCTTCCAACTCCGGCGCGAGGCGGATGTTGCGGTAGTACTCCATGCCCGTGCCTGCGGGGATGAGGCGGCCTACAATCACGTTCTCCTTGAGTCCGCGCAGGTGGTCCACCATGCCCTGGATGGAGGCCTCAGTGAGCACGCGCGTGGTCTCCTGGAACGACGCTGCTGAGATGAAGGATTCGGTCGAGAGCGAGGCTTTGGTGATGCCCAGCATGAGTGGACGCCCGGTGGCCGGACGGCCTCCATTGGCGATCACTCGCTCGTTCTCTTCGCGGAAGCGGAACTTATCCACCTGCTGCTCAAGCAGGAAGGCGGTATCGCCTACATCTTCCACTTTCACCCAGCGCATCATCTGGCGCACGATGACCTCAATATGCTTGTCACTGATGGTCACACCCTGGAGGCGGTAGACCTCCTGGATCTCGTTCACCAGGTAAGACTGGAGTTCCTTTTCTCCCAGCACAGCCAGGATGTCGTGGGGGTTGAGCGGGCCATCCATCAGCGGCTCACCGGCGCGCACGCGCTCGCCTTCCTGCACGTTGATGTGGACGCCCTTGGGCACCGAGTATTCCTTCTCTGTGCCGTTGTCAGCCACCACGTAGACCTTGCGCTGACCCTTGGTGACTTCGCCGAACTTCACCACGCCATCAATTTCGCTGATGATCGCGGTTTCGCGCGGCTTGCGGGCCTCAAACAATTCGACCACGCGCGGCAGACCACCGGTGATGTCCTTGGTCTTGGTGGTTTCACGCGGGATCTTGGCCAGCACGTCGCCAGGATGCACTTCATCGCCGTCCTGCACCATCAGGTGAGCGCGTGAAGGCATCAGGTAACGCCGGGTTGACTTGCCTTTGATCACGATTGCCGGCTGGCGCTTTTCATCGGAAGATTCGCCCACTACATGACGGGAGAGACCTGTGACCTCGTCCACTTCTTCATGCAGCGTCACGCCTTCCTGCAAGTCCTTGAACTGCACCGTACCGCCAATTTCCGTAAGGATGGCGAACGTGTAGGGATCCCACTCGACCAGGATCTGGCCGATTGAGGTCTGCTGCCCTTCTGTCACCTTCAGCTTGGCGCCGTAAACGACTGAGTAACGCTCCTTTTCACGCGCCTTGTCGTCCACGATAGCGATGGATCCGGCGCGGTTCATCACTACCAGGTCGCCGGTCTTGGATTTGACCGTCTGCAGGTTGACAAAGCGCACAATGCCTGTGCTTCTGGCTTCCAGACGAGACTGCTCGGAGACTCGCGATGCTGTACCGCCGATGTGGAAGGTACGCATGGTGAGCTGCGTTCCCGGCTCGCCGA
The DNA here is from genome assembly GCA_036522215.1 of Candidatus Angelobacter sp. Lineage (GTDB taxonomy): Bacteria > Acidobacteriota > Terriglobia > Terriglobales > Acidobacteriaceae > Angelobacter. The sequence continues at coordinate 7,688 of DATDGH010000472.1, forward strand.
TGGACTGGGCCGCAATCACGCCTACGGCTTCGCCCAGCTCGACTACGCGTCCTGAAGCAAGGTTGCGTCCGTAGCACATCACGCACACTCCGCGCTTGGACTCGCAGGTCAGCACGGAACGGATTTTCACCCGCTCAATGCCCGCGGCCTGAATGGCCCCGGCCAGCTCTTCCGTGATCTCCTGGTTCACGTCCACGATCACGTTGCCTTCGTAGTCTTTGATCTTCTCGAGCGATACGCGACCAACGATGCGGTCGCGCAGCGGCTCGATGATGTCGCCGGCTTCCACAATGGAGCCGACGTAAATTCCATCTACGGTTCCGCAGTCCTGCTCGCTGACGATCACGTCCTGCGCCACGTCAACCAGGCGGCGGGTAAGATAACCGGAGTCGGCGGTCTTGAGCGCTGTATCAGCCAGTCCCTTGCGGGCTCCGTGGGTGGAGATGAAGTATTCCAGCACGGTGAGACCTTCGCGGAAATTGGCGGTAATTGGCGTCTCAATGATTTCGCCGGACGGCTTGGCCATGAGTCCGCGCATGCCGGAGAGCTGGCGAATCTGCTGTTTCGATCCGCGAGCGCCGGAGTCGGCCATGACGTAAATCGGGTTCAACTGGCCTACTTTGTCCAGTTCCTGCATGTTAGCGAACATCTCGTCGGCGACCTTTTCCGTCACGTTGGACCAGATTTCGATCACCTTGTTGTAACGCTCGCCGTTGGTGATGGCGCCATCCAGATATTGTTGCTGAACGCTGCTCTGCTGCTTCTCCGCCTCCCGAACCAGCACTCTCTTGTCCTCGGGGATGACCATGTCATCGATTCCGATGGAGAGACCGGCCTTGGTGGCAAAGCGGAAGCCGAGTTCTTTCACTTCATCCAGCATTTTGACCGTAGTTTCCAGGCCAAAACGCAGATAGGTGTAGTTCACCAACTGGCCAATGCCTTTCTTCTTGAGCAGGCCATTGATGTAGGGCATGCCCTCAGGCAGATGGTCGTTGAGAATGGCCCGGCCTACAGTCGTATTAATGAACTGCCGCTCCAACTGCATTGGCTCGGTGTGGACGATGTCCTGATCGTCATATGCCTGAGTGAGATCAATCACTTCTCCGGTGTAGCGCAGCCGGATGGGCGTAAGCGTCTCCACTTCGCCGCCCTCCAGGGCGAGCAGTACCTCGTCAATGTTGGCAAAGGCGCGGCCCTCTCCTTTGGCGCGGGGCTTGGCCTTGGTCAGGTAATAGAGTCCCAGCACCATGTCCTGCGTAGGCACGGTGATGGGCTGCCCTGACGCGGGCGAGAGGATGTTGTGCGAAGACAGCATCAACACGCTGGCCTCAACCTGCGCTTCAGGTGACAGCGGAATATGGACTGCCATCTGGTCGCCGTCAAAATCGGCGTTGAACGCGGTGCAGACCAGCGGGTGAATCTTGATGGCCTTGCCTTCCACCAGCACCGGCTCAAAGGCCTGAATGCCCAGGCGGTGCAAGGTTGGAGCGCGATTCAGAAGCACCGGATGGTCTTTAATGACCTCTTCCAGAATGTCCCAGACAATGGGTTCCTGCTGCTCCACCATTTCCTTGGCTTGCTTGATGGTAGTGCAGTGGCCGGTCTGCTCCAGCCGGTGGTAGATGAATGGCTTAAACAACTCAAGCGCCATCTTCTTCGGTAGACCGCACTGATGCAGCTTGAGTTCCGGTCCCACGACGATCACAGAGCGTCCGGAGTAATCCACGCGCTTGCCCAGCAGGTTCTGGCGGAAGCGTCCCTGCTTGCCCTTGAGTGTGTCGGAGAGCGATTTGAGCGGACGATTGTTAGCACCGCGCAATACGCGTCCACGGCGACCGTTATCAAACAGCGCATCCACTGCTTCCTGAAGCATGCGCTTTTCATTGCGCACGATCACTTCCGGAGCATGCAGGTCCATCAGCTTCTTCAGACGGTTGTTGCGGTTGATGACCCGGCGATACAGGTCGTTCAGGTCTGACGTTGCAAAGCGGCCGCCATCCAATGGAACCAGCGGACGAAGCTCCGGCGGAATCACCGGAATCACATCCAGAATCATCCACTGCGGCTTGTTGCCGCTGCGGCGGAATGCATCTACCACCTTGAGCCGCTTGGCGTATTTGAGCCGCTTCTGAAGAGAAGTTTCGTTCTTCATCTTCTCCCGTAGCTCAACGGAAAGCTCTTCCACATCAACACGCTTGAGCAGTTCTTTGATGGCTTCTGCGCCCATCATCGCCTTGAAGCCGGCGGCACGGTGCTGCTGGTCCAGTTCACGGAAGCGCGTCTCTTCCTTGATGACCTCGCGCTCTTTGACCGGCGCCTCGCCTGCATCCACAACTACGTAGGACTCAAAATAGAGAACTGATTCCAGATCGCGCAGCGAGATATCCAGCAGGTGGCCGATGCGCGAAGGCAGTCCTTTAAAGAACCATACATGAGAGCAGGGCGAAGCCAGTTCAATGTGTCCAAGGCGCTCGCGGCGCACCTTGGAGAGAGTGACTTCAACACCGCATTTATCGCAGATCACGCCGCGGTGCTTCATTCGCTTGTATTTGCCGCACAGGCATTCCCAATCTGTAACCGGACCAAAAATGCGGGCGCAGAACAGACCGTCCCGCTCCGGTTTGAACGTGCGGTAGTTGATGGTTTCCGGCTTGGTCACCTCCCCGTGCGACCAGCTGCGGATCTTCTCCGGCGATGCCAGACTGATTCGAATGGAGTCAAAGTCGGTAATTGACGTACCCAGATCAAATGGACTTGAACGGAACAAGGTTTGTCCTCCTGCGGCTTTTACGCCACCGCCGGCGGCTCCCGGGAATCAATGAACTCTCTTCTGTCTCAACTCCAGACCGGGAGCGGCGCTGGAGTTGGAACAAGCGGCAGAAATTAATCCGCCGCGGCCGCGACCTGCTTGCGACCGCTTTCAATACTCTTAATCAGCTCCACATCCAGGCAGAGCGACTGCAATTCGCGAATCAGCACGTTGAACGACTCCGGCACGCCGGGTTCAATGGCAGCCTCGCCCTTCACAATGGCCTCATAGATCTTGGTGCGGCCAAAAACGTCGTCTGACTTCGCCGTGAGCAGCTCTTGCAGGATGTAAGCTGCGCCATACGCTTCCAGCGCCCACACTTCCATTTCTCCGAAGCGCTGGCCGCCGAATTGCGCTTTTCCGCCCAGCGGCTGCTGGGTAATCAGCGAATACGGCCCGATGGAGCGCGCGTGGATCTTGTCGTCAACCAGGTGTGACAGTTTGAGCATGTAGATGTAACCCACGGTGACCGGCTGTTCGAACTTGTCGCCGGTCATGCCGTCATAAAGATCGGTCTTGCCGGATTCAGGCAAGCCGGCCTCGCGCAACATGCCCTTGATTTCAGATTCGCGAGAACCATCAAACACCGGTGAAGAGAAGAACACGCCCTTGGTCATGGTCCTGGCCACATTCACCAGCTCATCGTCATCCAGTTCGGTGATCTTGTCCTCGAACGGAGTGCCTTTGAAGATGGTCTTCAACTCGCGGCGAATTACCTCTTCGCGCGAATTCTCCTTCAGGAAATCACTGATGCGTTCACCCAACTGGTAGCCCGCCCATCCAAGATGGGTCTCCAGAATCTGACCCACGTTCATACGGCTGGGAACGCCCAGAGGGTTCAACACGATCTCCACCGGAGTGCCGTCCGTCAGGTAAGGCATGTCCTCTTCAGGCAGGATGCGCGCAATTACGCCTTTGTTACCGTGGCGTCCCGCCATCTTGTCGCCCACGCTGAGCTTGCGCTTCATCGCGATGTAAACCTTGATGAGCTTGATTACGCCCGGAGGCAGTTCATCGCCCTTCTGCAGCTTGGAGATTTTTTCATTGGTGATCTTGCGCAGCACATCGATCTGCCGCGAAGTCATCTCTTCAATCTCATCAATCTGCTCGTTTACTCGTGGATCTTTATCGGCGTACTTGATGCGCTTCAGATTGCGCGTCGAGATGCGCTCGATGGTTTCCCGGTCGAGAATTGTGCCCTTGGTAAGCAGCCGTTTGTTGGTGCGCTCGTCATGGAGATCAGCCTGTACTTCCTTACTGCCCAGGATGGCTTCCAGACGCTTCAGGCGCTCGTCGGTGAGGATTCGGATCTCGTCGGCCAGGTTCTTCTCCAGCCGCTCGATCTGAGAGGCCTCAATGGCCTTGGCGCGTTCGTCCTTCTCCTGGCCTTTGCGGGAGAAGATCTTCACGTCCACTACCGTACCCTCGATTCCCGGAGGGCAGGTGAGCGAGGCATCGCGCACGTCTCCGGCCTTTTCACCGAAGATGGCGCGCAGCAGTTTCTCTTCCGGCGTGAGCTGGGTCTCACCCTTGGGCGTAACTTTACCCACCAGGATGTCGCCTTGCTTCACGGTTGCGCCGATGCGGATCACTCCGCTTTCATCCAGATCACGCAGAGCGGATTCGCTCACGTTCGGGATGTCACGGGTGATTTCTTCCGGGCCCAGTTTGGTATCGCGGGCCTCGATCTCAAACTCCTCGATGTGCACAGAGGTGTAGTAATCCTCTTTGACCATCTTTTCCGAAACCAGGATCGCGTCTTCAAAGTTGTAGCCGCGCCAGGGCATGAAGGCCACCAGCACGTTGCGGCCAAGGGCCAGTTCGCCATTGTCGGTACAGGGACCGTCCGCAATGACCTGGCCTTTCACCACGCGGTCGCCCTTTTTGACTACCGGCTTCTGATTGATGCAGGTGTTCTGGTTAGAGCGCTTGAATTTGGTGAGCTGGTAGATGTCGCTGCCCACTTCACGAGAAAGCTGAGTGGGATGGTGTTCACCTTCTACGCGCACAATGATGCGCTCGGAGTCGACGGAGTCCACCAGGCCGTTGCGGCGAGCCAGCACTACAGCGCCGGAATCGCGTGCTGTGACCCCTTCCATGCCGGTGCCGACAATAGGCGCAGCCGCGCGCAGCAGCGGAACCGATTGGCGTTGCATGTTGGCTCCCATCAGAGCGCGGTTGGCGTCGTCGTGTTCCAGGAACGGCACCAGTGATGCCGCCACCGAAACAAGCTGTTTAGGGCTGACGTCAATGTAGTCAACCTCTTCCCGTGGCACGAGCACGAAGTTGCCGGCTTTGCGGGCGTTCACCAGTTCGGAAACGATACGGCCCTTATCGTCCAGTTCAATGTTGGCCTGCGCAATCACGTGACGGTCTTCTTCCCAGGCAGAGAGATAGAAGGAAAACGGCTCGTGATCGATGACTTTTCTCTTGCGTTCCTTCAGGTCCGCGTTGCCCTTTTCTACTTCCTTCATTTCGACGTGATCGCCCACGCGGTAATCGCTGTCACCGGCGTTCACCACCGTGACGAAGTCGACGATACGGGCTTCCTTGACGCGGCGGTACGGCGACTCGATGAACCCGTAGTCGTTGATACGGGCATAGCAGCTCAGCGAGCTGATCAGACCGATGTTGGGGCCTTCAGGGGTCTCAATGGGGCAGATGCGGCCGTAGTGCGTTGGATGAACGTCGCGCACTTCAAATCCGGCGCGCTCACGAGACAGACCACCCGGTCCCAGAGCGGAGAGACGCCGCTTGTGCGTGATCTCCGATAGCGGGTTCGTCTGGTCCATGAACTGCGAGAGTTGCGAGCTGCCGAAGAACTCGCGAATCGCGGCCATTACCGGCTTGGCGTTCACGAGATCGTGCGGCATGGCCGTGGACATTTCCTGGTACACGGACATCTTTTCCTTGATCGCGCGCTCCATGCGGACCAAACCGATGCGGAACTGGTTTTCGAGCAACTCGCCCACCGCGCGAACGCGGCGATTGCCGAGATGGTCGATGTCGTCCACTGAGCCGATGTTCTTGCGCAGCTTAAGCAGGTACTTGATCGCAGCGACGAAATCCGCTGGATCGAGCGTCCGCTTATCGAGAGGAGTCTCGAGACCCAGCTTGATGTTGAACTTCATGCGGCCCACGCGCGAGAAATCGTACTTGCGGTGGTCGAAGAACATGCCATGGAAAAGCTGCGTCGCGGTGTCGAACGTCGGCGGATCGCCGGGACGCAGCTTGCGATAGAT
>DATDGH010000473.1:0-3194 GCA_036522215.1 Candidatus Angelobacter sp.
ATCTGCGGGGCTGGATCGGGGACGGACGCCGACTCACACAAGTCTGCTCGCGGTGATACATTCGATTGGTGGGGATATTACTGGTACGAAGTTTTCATAGGGCACGAAACAAAACTCAATACCATCAAGCACTGCGACACCTATGGGTTCAGAAATGTTTCTGGTGCTTCGGGCGATCTGCTCTGTAACGGCTATGGGCAGGTTGTTAGTCAAGTACCAGGAGCCATATCCGCCAACGTAACGAATACCGGACTGGTTTTTATCGGCGGCGCTTTGCTGACTGGGATAGCGGACGGCTTAGCCACGGCGGCAGCCGCAACAGCCGCAACAGACGAGACCGGCCTTTATCTGGCGGGCAAGGCGCCCTACCAAGTGACACCCGGCACCACCCAACTTGAGGGCCAGTATATGAACGATCTTGGCCGCATCGAGCCGTGGACAGCATATTATGACCAATATGGAAGGCTAATAGCTCGCACAGATTACAACGCTGGTGATGCTGCACAAGGCATTCCGAGTGTGCATTACCATACCTATGAGTGGGGCCCCGGAAAGACCCCCTTGGAAACTGGTAGCCACATACCTGGAGAGTACCCACATTGATGACTAAAATCGAAAGATTTCACGCACTCAAACCGGCTAGATTCAGATTTATCACTCGTTTCTTGGTCGAAAAACTGCCATCGAGTAGTGGTGGCCTTATCTGCAACTTAGAAATTCTTCTCACTGAGGACTTTAAGAACAGGGTCTCTGGGCTGAAAGTCAGGTTCATCGAATGCGTAGAACTGCGCGTTGGAGATCTGAATGTTACGACCGCTGCTCTGTTAAACATCTCCGATATGTCTGATAGTGGACTGGAAAACGTGATATATAGAGTGACCGAAGAAGAGACTAATTCTTTTTCTTTAATTTGTCGGGACTTCGAACTTGAAACCCCATAGCTGCGATCAGACATCTTTGAGCTTCAGAGTTCTGCGGTGACGGACGGCAATTGTCCTGGCGTTGTGCTGGGTAGCTGGACTACGAGCGGCAATCCGGTCCAGTTGCGGGCCATCGCCGGCACGGTGGTGTCGAATGGCAGCTCTCTGGTGTCCAGCGGCTACTGGTGCGCGAGCGGGATCGACAGTTTTAACCGCTACGTCCCCGTTGCGCGCAGGGTTATCTGCCCCTAATTACGCAGGTGGACGTGACTGATCCGCGCGGATATGTGCGGCGCGTAGTGTTCAATTCCTACGCATACGATACTGCTGGCCGCCAAACAAGTATGCGGGTGACAGGACAGCCTGTGGTTACCTACGGCTACGATCATGCGGACTGGCTGACGCAGATCACGCAATCAAGCTCCAACACAAGTTTCGGGTATGACATCGCGGGCCGCAGGACATCCTTGACGCTCCCAAATGGCGTGGCGGTCTCTTATACTTTTGATAATAACTCGCGGCTGACGGGGATCACCTATCAATTCGGGACGAACACTCTCGGCAATCTCACCTATAGCTATGACGCGCTGGGCCGGAGGACGCAGGTGCGCGGTGGCTTTGCCCGAACGGGGTTACCAGGCGTAGTTTCTTCGGCGACCTACGATGCTGGGAACGAGCTGACGAACTGGAATGGCGTTGCGATCTCCTATGACGCAAACGGAAACATGCTGGGCGATGGAACCAATGCATTCACGTGGAATGCGCGCGATCAGGTCGCGACCCTGAATGGGGTTGGTCTGCAATATGACGCCTTTGGCAGGCGAATTAAGAATCGGGCTGGAACATCCTTCCTGTATGACGGTGCCAATGCAGCGCAGGAGCTTTCCGGAAGCACGGTGACGGCGAATCTGCTTAGCGGCGGCATTGACGAAGTCTTCAGTCGCGCGGATTCCTCTGGCGCCTTCACGCCACTCAAAGACGCGCTGGGTAGCACGATTGCGCTAACGGACTTAAACGGCAACCTGCAGACTTCGTATACCTATGATCCCTTTGGCAACACTTCCGTAACTGGAACCAGCAATGCGAATGAGTTTCAATACACCGGGCGGGAAAACGATGGGAACGGGTTGTATTTTTACCGAGCACGGTATTACTCGCCCCTGCTTGGAAGATTCATCAGCGAAGATCCAGCCGGATTCGGTGGCGGCTTGAATTTGTATTCCTATGTTTTTGACAGCCCAACCAATTTGGCGGATCCAAGTGGTAATTGCCCCGCCTGTGTAGCTCCTCCTCCAGTTGTGACGACCACAGTTGGCGGTGCCGCGGTGGGAGCTACGACCGGTACATTAGTGGGAACGGGAACAGTGACCGGGGGGAGCGGGTCGATAGTAACGCTGGTTGCTGGGGGCTCGGCCGAAGGCTCTGGCGGGGGACCGATTGGTGCGCTTATCGGGGTCATTGTTGCAGTTGGGACCTACGATGTGATTGAAGGGCATAAGCTGTGTCAAGTTTATGGCTGGTGCAGTACACCACCGCCTACACGAACCCCAGGATTTGATCCGCCCCTAGTGGTTCCTTCGCCGGAGGTGATGCAGTCGCTTTTGGGATATCCGAAACCGCAACCGCTGCCGGGCAGGGAAAGCAAGAGGCCGGGCAACGGGGATGCTGACACTGATGATGTCTGCCGACAAGCCTTGGAAGAATGTCTGAATAATCCATGGCAACCTTCCTGGAACATCCCAAACTTCGGACGGAGAAAGGACTGCGGGGCCTGTTATCGCTATTGTAAGCACAATGACTACTGGCCGACTGATAAGTGTCCAAAATGAAAGGGGTATTCAATGAATGATCATCCCGAAGATTCGGCATGGATACGTTGGGATCAAGTGCTGCGTTCCATCCTGCAACATATCAACCGCAATGATTTGAAGGCCGGTTTGACGGAGGTCGATTCGTTCCTTTCAAGCGAGACGATTCCTGAGGTGCGCAGCAGCGCGCTGGGTATGAAGGCGGACATTCAATCAGACCTCGGTGACCTGGAAGCTGCGCGAGAAAGCTTGCTAGTTGCTCGCGGACTCTTAGGTCCGAGCTTCGGGAAATACGTTCATGAATTGTCCTTGGCTGAGACCTACCGCAAAGAAAAACGCCTCACCGAAGCCGTCGCGTGGTACAGAAATGCATTACAAACTTGTGTGGATGCAAAAATCTCGGCTGGCGGAGCTCTCAAGAAGTTTCTTGATCTGCAGGATATTAGACATTTGCGAGAAGAAGATC
>DATDGH010000474.1:0-2342 GCA_036522215.1 Candidatus Angelobacter sp.
TGGTCTTCGCTGCCCCAGCGGTGAACCAGACCTGAGATCATGCTGGTCATGGTGCCTGTGATGTAGGTGGTGGCGATACCCGGCAGATTCAGGCGCTTGACGGCGGCGCTCTGCAGTCCCATGGCAAAGGCAGAGAGCACAATCAGCGCTTGCACCATGCCTTCATTGGACAGAGGGAAAGGCAGGAAGAAAACAGCAGAAAACATCGCTAAGACCATCGTCTCAACCAGTACCGCGATGCGCACTCCCTTCCATGGAATTCCATGGCTTTTCTCGCCTACCAGGACGGCGCCGACTAATACCCCAAGAATAAAGGTGAGGAGTGCGACCAGAGAGCGCACAGTGGCTATGCTCAGGTTGGTTCCCAGAGAGATGCCCAGCAGTACGGCATTCCCGGTCATATTGGCCGTAAACACATGACCGGCCATGTAGACGATGGCGTCCACGCAGCCCGCTGCCCAGGTAAACAGCAGGATGGTTCTGCGCCGCGGGAGTAAGTGGTAGTCCATTCTCGGAGACTGCAATGATTTTAGCTGCGAATGAGAAGAAGTAGATGAACGCAGATTGATAGATGTCGAGAATCGGGTCATCGGGTCATCGGGTCATCGGAAAAGCAAAATCCGTCTTGTCGCGATTACACGCGAATTTAGAACACAGCGAAGAAAGGGCGATGGAGCGCTAGGATGCGATAAGGCATAGAAAAGACTGGGCTTGATACAGCGGTCACAAAATTTGCGCAAAAAACGAGGAAATTTACGGTTAGTACTACGGAGGCGGGGAGAAAAATTGAAAGGAATTCAAATCCAATTCAAAATCTCACCACAGAGGACACGGAGAAAAACAGAGGACACGGAGGAGAAGCAAAGAGAAATCAAACCCAAGGAACGCGAAGACTGGGAAAGGGAAAATATTCTCGGGGACTTCTAACGGCAAATGCCAACTGTAAAGACGAGGGCTTGAGCGCTTATTCTTTCGCGGGATCGCTGCCTGGCGGGTTGGTCTTGCCCGCCTGTGCACGCAGCTTACGAATTTCTTGCAGTCGCTGGGCGAAAATCTTTTCTCGGCCTTCCGTGGTGGGATGGTAGTACTCGCGGCCACGCAGATTGTCAGGCAGGCAGTCCATGTCGGCAACTTTGGTGTCCAGGTCGTGTGCGTATTGATAGCCTTTGCCATACCCTACCTGTTTCATCAGAGCTGTGACCGCGTTGCGGATATGCAACGGGACTGGTTCGGCTGACGTTTTTTCCACGTCTTCCAGCACCTGGCCGTAAGCGGTGAGGAGGGCATTGGATTTGGGAGCGAGCGCGATATAAGCCACGGCTTCCGCCAGAGCCAGCGCGCCCTCCGGCATTCCCAGAAAGTGAAAAGCATCTTTGGCGGCAAGACAAATGTTGAGAGCCTCGGGAGCAGCCAGCCCGATGTCCTCCACTGCCATCCGCACCACGCGACGGGCAATGTAGAGTGGATCTTCACCTGATTCCAGCATTCTACCCAGCCAGTAAAGGGAGGCATCCACGTCGCTATTGCGGACAGATTTGTGCAGGGCGGAGATCAGGTTGTAATGTTCTTCGCCGGCTTTGTCGTAAAGCAGGATCTTTTTCTGCAACGTGTCTTTCAGAATCTGATCAGTGATCTTAGCGCCCTCTCCGGCGGTAGCCGCGGCAACTTCCAGCACGTTGTAAGCGATGCGGGCATCGCCGCTGGAATAGACAGCTATCTGTTTCAGAATCTCGTCGTCAGCTTGCAGCTTCATCCTGCCCAGACCGCGCTCCTGGTCGTCTAATCCGCGCCGCAGAAGCAAAACTACCTGCTCTTCTATGAGTGGTTTCAAAATGTAAACACGGCAGCGGGAGAGCAGCGCACCAATGATTTCAAATGAAGGGTTCTCGGTAGTGGCGCCAATCAGGCGGATGTTGCCGCGCTCCACGTGGGGAAGAAAAGCATCCTGTTGCGCCTTGTTGAAGCGGTGGATTTCGTCGACAAACACGATGGTGCGCGTGCCGTACTGGCGGGCCTTCTCCGCGTCGGCCATGACCTGCTTGATCTCCTTGATTCCGGAGAGCACGGCGGAAAACTCAATGAACTCAGCTTTGGTGAGATGGGCGATGATTTGTGCCAGGGTGGTCTTGCCTACTCCCGGCGGGCCCCAAAAGATAATGGAGCCGGGATCATCCCGCTCGATCTGCATGCGCAGCGGTTTACCCGGAGCCAGGATCTGTTCCTGCCCGACAAACTCATCCAGAGTCCGCGGACGCATGCGGTCAGCCAGGGGGCGAGCGCCTTTGCCTTGCTGCATCTCCGGAAGTGATTGAAATAGGCCCATAAGAATCGGGTGATCGCCG
>DATDGH010000475.1:0-10043 GCA_036522215.1 Candidatus Angelobacter sp.
GTGGAACGAACCAATTCTTGGCTGGGACAGTTTCGCCGATTGCTGGTTCGTCATGAACATTTACTCTCCACTTATCGCGCCTTCTTCTATGTCGCCTGCCTGTGGATTACCCTCAGGAGGTATTTTTGAAACACGCTCTAGTAGTTAGACAAGGCAAAACCCGCTTTGCAGATATTGAATGCTCCGTCTTCTCCGATGCCCCGACCCGATTGCCTGCGCAGCCAAAAGGATGTAGCGACCCGCTAACTACTAAGTACTAAGTACTGCCTCTTCAGCAATCCTCTGAGCCGGAAATCGCATCTTGATCTTGATGAGATCAGAGTTGCTGCCGTACTGCGGCAGTAGCCGTCTCTAAGGGCAATCCCAGTTCGCAGTTTGGAATGTGAGACCTCCAAGTTCCCTGCTGCACATTTGCGAAAAACGGTGGTCCCCGTGAAAAAATTTTTATTATTGGCTTGTTTCTGTTCCCTGACCCTGTCCGGTGTTGCATGGGCGCAAACCTTTGACATCAACGGTCAATCGTCCAACCAGCAGCCGAACCAGCAAAAGAAAGGCAAGAAACCTGCCACCTCCGGACAAGCCCCGGAGAGCGGATCTTCGGGCGGCGCATGGGGAGGCAGCATCTCTACCGGCCGCTACGCGCGAGCTGCGGAAGATGCGCTGAAGAGAGGCAACTATTCCGGTGCCTTGAACTACGCGCAGCGTCTCACCCAAGTGGCGCCCAATGATGCGCGCAACTGGTTCCTGCTGGGATATTCCGCTCGTCTTGCCGGCAAAGGCCAGATTTCCCTGGATGCTTATCAGCACGGCCTGCAACTCGCCCCTCGTTCCGTCGAAGGCCTTTCCGGCATGGCTCAGACATACATGCGGATGGGAAAAGCCGACCAGGCCAAGAAGCTGCTGCTGGAAGTGATTGCCGCGAATCCACGGCGGGCCACTGACCTGGCCATTGCTGGTGAATTGTTCATGCAGTCCGGTGACCTTGGTCAGGCTAGCAGCCTGCTGGAGCGTTCAGAAGCGGTGCAGGCAAATCCCCATACAGAGACCATGCTGGCGATTGTCTACATGAAGCAAAAACAGCCGGCCAAAGCCAAACAGCTTCTGGACAGAGCGATTGCCCGCAATCCTAAAAATATTGACATTCTTCGCGCCGTGGCTACCTTCTACCGTGAAGTCCACGACTACAAATCTGCTATTGCTGTGCTGAAACGGGCCCCGCGCCAGACCGGTGACCTGTTGGCCGAACTCGGTTACACCTACGAACTGGCGGGGATGAAGAAGGAATCGGCAGACACCTACGCCAAAGCCGCGGAGCTGTCTCCTAAGGAAATCAATATTCAGCTCTCCGCTGCGCAGGCGCAGATGCGCAACGGCGATCTCGATAAGACGCGCACCTACCTCAGCCGCGCCACTGCTCTGGATGCCAATCACTATCGTCTGCATGAAATCCAGGGTGACCTGGCGCGAATGGAGCGCCGCGATGGCGATGCCGTGCGTGAATATCTGGCCTCGCTGGGAGCCATGCCGGAGAGTCCGACAGAGGGAATTCTTTTCCCCACCCAGGTTCGCCTGCAGTTGATCAATACCTATAAAGATCTGGGCGACGACGCAGCCGCCAATCAGCAGCTTCAAATCGCGCAGCAGGAATTAGGCAAGCTTCAGGTGGAAGGACCGGAGCGCGTCCTTTATCTGGCGTTGCGCGCTTCCATAAAATCCTTGAGCGGCGATTCGGCCGGGGCCGAATCCGATCTGAAAGAAGCGCTACGGCTCGACGCCAACAACGACAACGTAACTCTGCAGTACGGCAGCCTGCTCTGGAAAATTGGCCGCAAGGCCGAAGCTAAGCAGATGTATGGCAGCCTGCTGAAGCGGGACGAGAAGAACCGTTACGCTCTGGAGGCCCTGGGCTATCTTTCCCGCGATGAAGGGAACAACAAAGATGCCGAGATGTACTTCAATCGTATGGCTGCCGCTTATCCCAACGATTACGTTCCCTACCTGGCCCTGGGCGACATGTTCACCACCACCCGGGAGTTCGACAAGGCGGATTTGAACTACCAGAAAGCCTGGAAGCTTGCTCCCACGAACTCCTTGATTATCGCCAATGGATCAAACGCCGCCATTGAAGCCCGCAAGATTGATTTAGCTGGTGACTGGATATCCCGCGCGACCGGAACCATGAAGAATGATCCACGGATCATGCTGGAGACAGAGCGCTACCTCTTCCACAGAGGCAAGTATGCTGAGTCCGCCCGATTGGGCCAGCAGGTTGTGCAAAAGCTGCCGAAGAATCGTGACGGCGCCGTCTACCTGGCCTATGACTACTACAATCTTGGCCGCTACGACGACACGCTCGCACTGGTCAGCCGTTATGAAATTATTCTGCCCAAGGAGCCCAATTTCCCCCTGCTTGCCGGCCACGTGCACAAGCAGGAAGAGCTTCTACAACAAGCAATAGACGATTACACCCGCGCCCTGGAAAAAGATCCCAGGATGCTTGAGGCCCACGTAGGCCGCGGATACGTCCGTAACGATATGCAGGACGCCCCAGCCGCCATTCAGGACTTCGAACCGGTCCTCAAGGCCGATCCAAACAACGGCATCGCTCATCTTGGACTGGCGTTTTCTAATCTGCAAATGCACCACTCCCGCGAAGCGCTGGGTGAAACCGAAAAGGGCGCCAAACTGATGGGTGAATCCGGCGCTACGCACCTGGCCCGCGCCACGGCTTACCGGCAAATGCGCATGCTGAGCAAGGCCGAAGGCGAGTATCGAGCGGCCCTGAAATTTGCTCCGGATGACCTGAAGTTGCACGAGGCGCTGGCAGACACCTTGTACCACTCGCGCCGTTATAACGATTCGATCTCAGAATTGGAAGCCGCGCTGCAGCTCTCTCCGGATGATCCTCTGATTTATGCCAACATGGCGGCAGCTTACGCGCAATTGCATCGTCGCGCTGAGACTTTCCGCTACATAGAAGCTGCTGAGCGGGAGGCGACAGACCAGTCTGCCATCCTCATCGCAACCGGCGATGCCTTATTGACTCTCGGCGATCGTCAGGCCGCCAACGACCACTTTACCAGGGCGCTGGAAGCGCCCGATGCCAACCGCGTTGATGTGCGTCTGGAGTTTGCCAAACTGTTTGTTCGCGAAGGCAAAGTCGAAGACGCCAAACAGCAGGTCGCGCTGGCCTTCGCTGAAGCCCGCATCGGCGAAGCTGCGCCAATCACCACAGACAACCTGGTGGAAGCAGCCAATATCTTTCTCTCCACGCACGACTTCGACCTTGCCACCCGTTACTACGCAAAAGCCAAGGACATGGGCGCGTCGGATGACACTGTGGCCATCGGCCTCGCCGATACTTACCTCGCACAGGGCAATGATCGTGATGCCGAGAAGGAACTAAGAGCGCTGGGCTCCTCCGATGAATACAAGGAGAGCTACGACTACCAGCTTGCCTGGGCCAACATCTATGCCCTGCGGCACGACACTCACAACGCAGTCTCAGCCTATGCTCACGCGAACCAGCTTGCGGCTGAAGACCAGATTGCCGAGCGCGGGATGATCCAGGCAGCCGGCGAAGAAGGCGTGCCGATTGCCCCGAACACCACCATGATCAGCGGCTTCGATACTGAAGGCGTCTTCGAAGACGCCACCATCTACCAGTTGGACAGCAAGTTCTTCGGCGCTCCACCTCCGCCCCGCTCCCAGCAGGTAACGCAGATTGGCAGCACCTTCCGCTACCGTCCGGAAAACTTCATTCCCATCAGCGGCTACTTTGGTGAACGCAATTTCCGCGGCACCTTTTCCATTCCCAGCCAGTTGGCCATCGTCAATCGCAATACCTACGACACCATCTTCAACGTGGGCGTGACCCCGGTGGTGCATCTGGGCAATGCTCGAATTGTTTTCAATCCCGGGATAGAGTTCACCTTGCGGCGAGACACCTCATCTCCTGTCGAGTTGAACCAGGACCTCTTCCGGCAGTTCCTGTATATGAGCAGTTCGCCCTTCTTCAATTGGCTTACCGTCCGCGGCAGTGCCATTCATGAATCCGGGCCATTCACAAGTCAGAACCTGCATTCCCGTGATCTGGGCGCCAGTCTGGAGTTTGAAGTGGGACGCCCCTGGGGACACAATGCCTTTGTCACCGGCTACGGTGTGCGCGATCTGCTGTTTCGCCCGTTGATCCGGGAGTTCTATACCACCGACGCCTGGGGCGGAGTAGAACATAAATTCGGCGATCGCTTTACCGTCACCGGCCTGGCCAAATATGTGCGCTCCTGGCGAGTGGCAGACCTGGATTTTGCCATTGCCCAGATCATGGTTCCGGGCGCGCGTTTTGAATTCAAGCCCAATGACCGTTGGGACGTGACCGGCTCCTTCGATTTCACTCGCGGCGAAGGCTTCCATCTTTACGACAACACCCAGGGCGGTTTCCTCATCACTTATATGAAGCCACTTCGTCGCAATCTGAATGACGGCACTGGCGGCATAGCGGTTGAGTATCCGCTCCGCATCTCGGCTGGTTTGCAGCAGCAATCGTTCTACAGCTTTACCGGGCCGGGAAAGACTTCAACTTTCCGGCCAGTAATCCGGATTTCATTGTTCTAAGGGAACCAAGGGTCTGAATGAAAATTTGTTTTGTCAGCGCTTTTCCACCCAGCAAGCTTGCGCTCAATGAATACGGATACCACATAGCCAGGGAGTTACAGACGGACCCGCTGGTCAGCCTGACTGTGGTCGCGGATGAGCTGCCGCAAGCCGAACCGGAGCTTCCCGAATTCAGCGTTCTGCGTTCCTGGCGAGTCAACCGCCTGAGCAATCATCGCCATCTGTTGAAGACATTGCGGGAGGTCCGCCCCAATGTGGTCTGGTTTAACCTGATCTTTTCCAGTTTCGGCAGCAAAGATAGTCCTCTGGCGGCATTTTCCGGCCTCACTCTGCCCGCCATGACGCGCATGGCCGGATACTACACCCACGTCACGCTTCATCATTTAATGGACTTTATTGACCTGGACGATGCTGGAGTGCGCAACAAGACGCTCTTCAAATTAGCGGGCAATGTTGCCACGCGCATGATTCTAGCCGCTAACTCCGTTTCTGTGCTGTTGCCCGCCTATCGCCGCACGCTGATTGATAAGTATCGCGGCGAAAACATTCATTTCCGCGCCCACGGAATTCTCTCTGCCCGTCCCGAATATTCGGATTTCTCTCTTCGAGGGAACCCCGAGCACCGTATTCTGGCGTTTGGCAAGTGGGGGACTTACAAGCGTTGCGAATTGCTGATCGAGGCGTTCGAAGACCACATCCTCAAAAAAATGCCCAACACCCGGCTGATTATCGCTGGGTCCAACAATGGCAACGCGCCCGGATACATTGAGTCGCTGCGGGAACGATACAAGTCCAACCCCAAAGTCGAATTCATGGGCTACATCCCGGAAGAAAAAATTTCCAGCCTGTTTGGCACGTCTTCCCTGATGGTGCTTCCTTACACCTCGGCCACCGGCGCCAGCGGTGTTGCCCATCTGGCGGCGCAATTCGGAGTGCCCATTGTGTCCTCTGACATTCCCGATTTTCGCGAGATGTGCGAGAACGAAAGCCTGGCCATCAAGTTTTATCCCGTAGGAGATAAGGCCGCTATGGCGGCGCAAATTCTGGAACTGCTGGCTTCGCCTGAGGAACAACAGGAAATGGCAGAGCAGAATTTTTCCGCCGCTCTGCGCATGACTATGCCGCAGATCATCCGGCAATACCTGCGCTCCTTTGACCGTCACCAGCGCGCTCGCGCCCTGGAGGCCCTCTCCCGCTTCCGCCGTATCCCCGCCTGGATTCCCTCCCGCTCGGCCATCTTCCGCGCCTCAACCCCGCATTGGGAATCGTGGGGATAGTTTTTTTAGTTTATACCGAAGCGAAGCGAGGGAACCCTACCCACTTGAGTTGAGCCTCAGGACGCATGCCCCAACAAGGTTTTTTTCTAGCCACTTCAAGGTGAGGGCCGTAACATTCCATCATCTCAACAATTCTGTCGTCACCCTGATCCATTCCCTGTCTACTGAAAGTCTGCCGTTGCCTAAACAAAAAACAGCCCACCGGTAAGGTGGGCTGTCTTCAATTACTCAGTTTACAAATTCCCCGATTGCCCGATTCTTCCTACCGCCCTCCCGTCTCCAGGCTCGGCTTGCAGGCGCCGTTAGTCGGCTGAGTCGGCAAAGCTGGCGGTGTCAGGAGGTGCGGGCTGGAGAAATCAAAGAAATCGGACAGGTCGCTCACCGCTCCGTCACGCAATGTCAACGGCGGCAATTGGAAGCGAGCTTCGATCAATTTCAGGATTGAGGTGGTATCAGTCGCTACGTGAGAAACATAGTTTGGCTTGACCCACGGCGACACCACGACAAAAGGTACGCGGAAGCCGGAGTCCGTGAAGTCGCCTGGCAACACTGTGAAGGGAACATTCTTGGTGTCCGGAGGCTGGCTGTCAGGCGCCGGAAGCTTGATAGGTGGAACATGATCGTAGAGCCCACCGCCCTCGTCAAACGCCAGGACGAACACTGAATCCGGCCATGCCGAGCTGGCCATGAGCTTGTTGATCATATTCGAAACAGCCAACGCTCCCGTTTGAACATTGTTGTCGGGGTGTTCGTCGGTGGCGGCAGAAGAACCTCCACGTTCGATGAATACCACCTGTGGCAGCAATTGATCGGCATTGGACTGGCTCAGGATGTTGAAATAGTCGCTGATCGGGAAAACGTGTCCTTGGATCGCAGTGTTGGGCGTCCCATCGGCATTTGTCCAGTCAGAAAAGCTGGCCAGGAAGATGCTGTTGTCCTGGAAGTAGTACTTCCAGGAAATGTTGTTGGCATTGAGAACATCAAAGATCGTCTTCTGTTTATAGGAATCAGGATTGAACTCAGGCTGGCCGGTGCTGGGATTGTTGCCGGGATAGATGGTCCCGAACGACGTGCCGGTAAACAGATAGAGCCGGTTGGGAATGGTGTTCGCGAGCACCGGCGAGAACATGTTGTCGCTGACCGCGAACTGAGTTGCCAATTCATAGTAGAACGGCAGATCGGTCTGATCAAAGTAGCCCATGGCGCGAGACCCGCTGGGGTCACCATTCGGCACCGAGTTTGTGGTCTTCATGAAGTTGTCCATCTTGCCCTGCTGGTTGGCGCCGCCCGAAGGTGGATCCACGTCAAAATGGCTCTCATTCCAGGCCGGTGTGAGGTTGTCTGAGCACTCCGTCTGATAGTGGAACGGATGTCGCGGCTGGCCCTGCTGATCCAGCAGCGTGACCTTCGAATCGTCGGGCACACCGTTCACATCCCCCTGCTTGGCTCCCGGAATCGCCGGCACGTGGTTCAGGCGGTATGCGTCTAATTTCCCAAAGTAGCTGTCGAACGATCGGTTCTCCTGCACCAGCCAGATAATGTGGTTGACGCTTTGCTGGAGCGTGCCGCTGATCGTGACAACCGTCCTGGCTGTCGTGGTAATTCCGCTGGGATCAGTTGCCGTGGCCGTATAAGTGGTCGTCTTGGTCGGACTCACAGATACCGTGCCCGTCGTACACGGGGGGCCGCTGCATACAGTCCCAACCCCCTGGTCGATAACCACCGTGTCAGCATCATTCGCTGTCCAAGTGAGAGTTGCTGTTCCACCTGAAGAGATTGTGTCGGGCGTAGCCTTCAATGTCACTGCTACTTGGGAAACGGCCACTGTGGCCGTAGCCGTTGTAGTTCCACCGGGACCAGTCGCAGTTGCAGTAAAGGTGGTTGTCTGGGTGATATTGGGGACATTTACGCTGCCGGAGGCCGGTGTCACCGAACCGACTCCGTGGTCGATAGTCAGCGACGTTGCATTGGACGTTGACCAGGTCAGGGTCGACGAGCCCCCCGACGAGACCGCTGTTGGCGAAGCAGAGAACGTAATGGTGGGCACCACCTGATTCACGGTCACAGTCGCAGTTGCGTTGGCTGTGCCATTAGATCCGGTCGCGGTAATCGTGTAAGTAGTAGTCTGTGCGGGTGTTACCGAACCCTGACCGTTCAATGGCATGTTGTTAACGTCTTCCTGAGGAATCGGCGGGTTGATACTGACCGACGTGGCATTGGTTGTGCTCCACGTAATGGTGCTGAATTGACCCGCCGTGATCGTCGTCGGCGAGGCTGAAAGAGTGGCCGTTGTCTGTGGTGGTGGTGGCGGAGGTGGAGGAGTCGGCGTCGACGAAGCGCCGCCGCTGCATGAAGTTACAGCTGCTATCAGTAGAAAGAGACCTGTGAACCCCAGGAGCAAATGTAGTAGTTTTCGCACTTACCCTTCCCCTATTTACTTCAGAGTTGGAAGGCTCATGCAAAACCAGAGTTGCCCCTGAATTTTCCCTTAGCACCTGTGATTGCAGTTCTGCCTCAGACAACCTGCGTGGCGCTCGACTCGCTCCTCAAGCTTTACTGGTTCCACGAAACCGGGTCTCGGGTCGAACCACGGGAACTAGGCCTCTCACCTTAGTCAGCGTGCACCCGCTCACAGCGTGACTGAACTTGTCACGACTCCTCCGACCGGCGTGAATGTTGCCATTCACAGCATTGGGAACCATATGAGCCTGAACCACTTTTGCGTTTTTTCGCTCCTGCCACAATTGCGCTCTTCTAAGAAGAAAAACGTAACTCACATTGGGTACTTTGCCTATATATCCAGAGTAGATGCTTCCGTACCTTTCCTCAGGCCCTCGACACAACCTTAATCCCTGCGAAGGAGGAAAGTTTCGTGCAAAACGCAATCCGGTACGTAATCGCAAATCTGATGTTGGCCGCATCAGCATTTGCCGGCGTCACGATTAGCTCGCCCGCACCTGGATCGACTTCGGCTTCTCCCGTCCACTTCGTCGCCTCCGCTTCGTCTTCGGCTCCCATTGTCGCCATGCGGATTTACGTGGACAATACCAGCGTTTTCCTGACTTCCAGCAACCAGCTCGACACTCAAGTACCCATCACAGCCGGTACCCATAGCGTAGTGGTGCAGGCCTGGGACTCCGCCGGAGGCATTTTCAAGGCTCCTGAGACTATTACGGTAAGCACAGGTTCGTCGGGAACTGTGACCGTGAGCTCACCAGCCGATAACGCCACCGTTTCCTCTCCCTTCCAGGTGGTCGCAAGCGCTTCGGCCCCGCGCCCGATTGTGGCCATAACCGCCTATCTGGACAGCCAGATTGCCGCCACCACTAACTCGGCCAGCATGAACGCCAGCATCAGCGCCGGATCAGGCTCGCATTCTCTGGTGGTTCAGGCATGGGACAACATTGGCACGGTCTATAAGCAGGCATTGACGATAAGCGTAAGTTCCGGCGGTGGTCCAGCTCCGCCGCCTCCCGGCGCCACGGTCAAATCCGCAATTCAGAACATGGATGGATGGCAAAGCTGTACCGTCTGCGCTGGCATTGGTGGGAATGGACCTGCGGCTACTATGTCTCTGAATCAGTTCCAGGCGTCTCCTTCTCTCAGCGGTAGCTCCGCCAAATTCACGATCGGTGGGGGCATAAGATATGCGGACGCCCTCTGGTGGAAACAGTTGGGTGCGGACAATGCTGCCGCCAACTTCCAATATGATCTGGACTTTTACATCACCAATCCCGCGGTCGCGCAGGCCCTGGAATTTGATGTGAACCAGGGCATCGGTAACCTCAAGTTCATCTTTGGCACCCAATGCGCCGCGAAATCCGGCGTTTGGGACGTCTGGGATACTGCCAATGCCACGTGGCGCTCCACGGGCATTCCCTGTTCTCCGCCGGCAGCGTTCAGATGGCATCACCTTACATGGGAGTTGCGCCGGACAGCCTCGCAAACCATTTTTGTGGCATTGACTTTCGATGGGGTTAAGCACTACGTAAATCGGGCGTATAACGCCAGATCAGAAGGATCGCAAGAACTCAATGTTGCCTTCCAGATGGATATGGATTTCAGTGCGACCTCCTATTCCACCTGGCTGGACAACGTGAAGCTGACTTACTGGTAAATCAGCAGGCCACCACAAAAATTGCTTTCCTGAGG
>DATDGH010000476.1:0-5867 GCA_036522215.1 Candidatus Angelobacter sp.
GCTGCGTGCGATGGGCCGCCTGCGCCCGGGAGCCTCAATAACAGGCATGGGTCCCCGTTTGACGGGAGTGCTGAAGCAATGGATGCAGAACGATTCCGGTTATCCTGCGAACTGGATGCCGTCTGTGCTCCAGACCCTTCCCAAGCAGATCATTAATGTTGTGCCTGCAGGGGCAGGCGTGGCCGAGATGAAAGAGGAGTACGGCCAAAGCCTGCAAATCCTACTCTCGGTTTGCGGGGTCGTGCTGCTGATTGCATGCGCCAACGTCGCGAACCTGCTGCTGGCGCGCGGGGTGGCGCGGCGGGGCCAGACCGCGGTACGCATGGCGGTCGGCGCTACGCGGCGGCAGATCATCACCCAGGCGCTGACGGAAAGTATCCTGCTTGCCATTGGCGGCGCTCTGGCGGGATTGCTGGTGGCGGTGGGAGCTTCACGATTGTTGCTGGTGCTGGCTTTCCACAGCGCTCACTTTCTTCCCATCAGCACCGCGCCATCTCTTATGGTGCTGGCATTCGCCTTCGGGCTGGCGCTGGTGACTGGAATCATCTTTGGAGCGGCACCGGCATGGTTTGCCACGCGCACAGATCCGGCGGAAGCATTGCGCGGATCAGGCCGCAGCACGGCGGACCGTTCTTCCTTCACCCGCAAAGCCCTGCTTGTGGTCCAGGCCACTTTGTCCGTTGTGCTGGTGGCTGCCTCGACCATGCTGGCGCGCAACCTCAACAAGCTGGAACACCAGGATTTTGGATATCCAGTGCAAGGGCGTGTGTTGGTGGGCCTGCAGACTCCGCCGGCCAGCTACACGCAACCGCAACTGGCGGGGCTGTATCGTCAGATGGAAGAGCGTCTCCAGCGTGTACCGGGAGTCCAGGGAGCCGGACTCGCGCTCTATAACCCGCTGACGAACAACTGGGGCGAATTGATTCTTGTGGCAGGCCATACTCCTCCGCAGACCGAGGGCGAAAGAGGCGCATCGTGGGACCGGGTGAGCACGAATTATCTTCAGGACCTTGGCGTGCGCCTTCTGCGCGGCCGCGTTTTTACCGCAGCCGATAATGAAACTACGCAGCCGGTGGCGATGGTAAATGAAGCCTTCATCAAGCGCTTTTTCAAGAGCGGCGAAGACCCGCTGGATCAGCATTTTGGCATGGACCTGCCCCGGTACGATGGCACGTTCCGTATTGTGGGCGTGGTACGCGACGCAAAATTTGCGGGTTGGGGCTTAAGGCGCCCGGCGCAACCGATGTTCTACGTGCCGCTGGCGCAGAACGTTGATTACAAAGATGACCTGATGAAGAGACTGGAGCTGCGCTCACACTTCATTGGCGGAATCATGTTGGTGACGCAGATGCCTACCGGCAGCCTGGAGCCGATGGTCAACAAGGTCCTGGGTGAGATAGATCCCAACTTGACGGTGGTCAGCATCAGAACGTTGCAGGAGCAAGTGGATTTGCGCTTCGATCAGGAGCGAGCGGTAGCCAGCCTGGCTGGCCTGTTCGGAATAGTGGCACTGCTTCTGGCCGGGGTGGGACTCTATGGGGTTACGGCCTATACGGTGGCGCAACGGACTCAGGAAATCGGCATTCGCATGGCGCTGGGCGCGAATCGCCTGAAAGTGGTGCAGATGGTTTTGGGCGGGGCGTCCAGGCGGGTGATGGTGGGTTTGATGCTCGGCTTGCCGCTTGCCGTCGGCGCCGGGCGGCTGATCTCGGGCCGGCTCTATGGGGTCTCTAGTTGGGACCCTCTGGCATTGACAGTGGCTGCAAGTGCGCTGGCGATCTGTGCATTTTTCGCCGCCATTATTCCCGCCACTCGTGCCGCATCGATTTCGCCTATGACGGCGTTAAGGACGGAATAGGAACTTAAAAGAAAAGGCCGGGACTCGAGATCAACTCTAGAATTCGCTAGCCGATATCCAACTCCTTCTTGAGCAAGGCCAGGATCTGCGGACGGCATTCCTTCCATGCCTGCCATACGGAGGCGCACCAGGCATGAATCATCTCATCGCGGGCTTTGCCGGGCGGCGCTGCCAGAACATGGGAGGCGGTGATGTCACCTCGTTTGCTGGGCAGAGGCAATCGTGGCCACTGCTTGCGTTTCCTTCCCAGTCGCATGTGCATGAGTTGTACCTGCCTGCCAGTAAAGTTTTTTTCCACGGACAGGCACAGACCGACCAGAGCGAAGACCACGCCAATCGGTTTCGTGTTTTCATCGGCATGCTGGGCAGTAAAAGCGTCGACCACATTCTGGTGAATGAAGGAGAGGTCGCCGTGGGAAAGCGTGTAATAGGCGAGTTCGTTGTACTGATCCTGGTCCGCCGACATAAGAAGGGGCCTTAGGCCACAGGTCACAGGTTACAGGAAGGCAAGACCAACGGAATAGGGAACAGTGCTTTGGCGCTTGGCCATTGGCTCAAAACCAAAACAGTTTCGGGGCGGATGCCCTCAGGATTTATGGAAGCCCCAGCCCTACCTTCACAAGAATTCGCGCATGCGCCCTGAGGCACTACCAAGCGGGTAGGATTCCCTCCCTGCGGTCGGGATAAACTAAAAAAGCGAGAAACGTTATACTGAATCCATGTCGATCATTCGCGATATAGCGGGCATTGCCAAAGGGATGTCGGTCACGTTCCGGGAGATGTTTGCGCCTACCGTGGTGGAGAACTATCCGGACGGCAAGGGACCCATGAAAGGCGCAGTTTTTCAGGAGCGTTTTCGCGGGCTGCACGTTTTACAGCGCGACGAAAATGGCCTGGAGAAATGTGTTGCCTGTTTCTTGTGCGCCGCCGCCTGCCCCTCCAACTGCATTTATATCGAGGCTGCGGAGAACACAGAGGAAAACCGCATCAGCGGAGCTGAGCGCTATGCGAAGGTCTACAACATCGACTACAACCGCTGCATCTTCTGCGGCTACTGCGTGGAGGCCTGCCCCACAGACGCCATTACCCACGGGCACGGCTTTGAGCTCGCCACCTACGACGCCAGCAATCTGGTTTATCGCAAAGAGCAACTGCTGGCGCCTATGCCGGTACGGGTCCAGCAGCCGGATACAACCGAGCAGATCAAGTAGTATTTGTTAGCCGCGAATAAACGCGAAAAACGCGAATAGATTCTCAATTACCCAATTACAAAATTACTCAATGCTCTCAGGGTTTCTGCGTCGGCCTCAACACCACCTCGCTGGCAAATGACTGCGGCGATTGCGTCACGATCATCTCTACTACGTGGGCCACGTCTTCCGGTTGCAGCATTTTGTTGGGGTCTTTGCCTTGGTGGGGTCCCAGCTCTGTGTTGGTCGAGCCGGGGCAGATAACGGAGACGCGGATTTTGTGTCCGCGCAACTCTTCGGCAATTGAATAGGAAAGGCCATTGAGTCCCCACTTGGAGGCTGCATAGGCTGCTCCATTCGGCAGCGCATTCTTTCCGGCGATGGAGGAGATGTTGATGATGTCTCCGCCTCCGGTGGAGATCATGAGCGACGCCAGGGCGCGAGCGGTATAAAAGACGCCGCGGAGATTGGTGTTGAGGACGGCATCCCAGTTTTCGAGGGGCATGGTATGAAGCGGTCCGCCGAAGCCACCGATTCCGGCATTGTTGACCAGAATGTCCAGGCGGCTGAAGGTCTGGCTTACGCGCTGGGCCAGCAGGGCCACTGAATTCCAATCGGACACATCGCAGACTTGAGACTCGCATGGGATTTCTCGGGCTGTCTGCTCCAGCCGGGCACGATTGCGGCCGCAGATTACGGTGGTCGCGCCCAGAGAAGCCAGTTTGCGGGCAATGGCTGCCCCAATGCCGTATCCACCACCCGTTACTATTGCGATCTTCCCGGAAAGCCTGTCTTCCACGCTGTCTCCTTTAAATCTTCCTCTAACAAATGACTAGTAAGCATTATCTCAAGGGCCGAATTCTCCGCAGCGGTGTCTAATACTAGTTATGATGGGCGTAATTTATAATCCCTGACTCTCAGCTTTGCTACTAAGGAGCCATATAAGTATGAGGAAAGTGATTCAGGCGATGGTGATGGTGCTGGCGACGATGGTTGCAGTGGCGCAGACGCAGCCAAGCCAGGGGCAACCTGCAAATCAGGTGGTCATTAAGGACCCAGGCGAATACAACGCCTACATGTCTGCATTTAACATGCAGGACCCGGTGCAGAAAGCCGCAGCCATGGAGAGCTTCATCAAGCAGTATCCCAGCAGCGTGGTGAAGAGGGATGCCCTGGAGCAGCTCTTGGCCGCATACGACGCAGCCAAGAATCTGGCCAAGGTGGAAGAAACGGCCACCCGGATTCTGAGTGACAACCCCAACAATGTCCAAGCCTTGGCAATTGAGACGACATTTCAGCGAGCGAAGGGCACGCCACAGTCCATTGCTGATGCAGGAGCAGCTGCGCAAAAGGGATTGCAAGCGCTATCGGCCTGGACCAAGCCGGAAGGGATGTCTGACGCGGATTTTGAGAAGGCCACGAGCAGGATGACAGAGATTTTCAATGGCGCCGCCGGATTTGCGGCCCTGCAAGCCAAGGACTATGCGGCTGCCAGCGCCTTCTATGTGAAGTCAATCGCCAAAGACCCGAACAACCTTCAAGACATCTACCCACTGGCCGTTGCCTATCTGGAGATGACGCCGATCAATTTGGATGGCTTCTGGTACGGCGCCAGGGCCTTGAGCCTGGCCGCGGGCATGCCGGATACGGTCAAGGCCATTGCCCCTTACGTCAAAGCGAAATACAAGAAGTATCACGGCAAGGTTGATGACTGGGACAAGTTTGCGGCTACGGTGGCCGGTCAGACAGCGCCGCCGGCAGATATGGCTGCGCTGATTCCTCCGGCGCCCACTCCATGCGATTTTGCCGTGCAGGCAGTGAAAGATAATAAGCCGGAAGACCTCTCTTTCAGCGACTGGGAATTTGTTCTGTCGCACGCCAACTGCTCACCGGCCAACAAAGACGCGGCCGACAAAGTCTGGCAGGCAATCCTGAACAAGCAAAAGACGGCAGACGGAACTGAAGCCAAACTGAAACTGCCGGTATTGGTGATCAAAGCGACGCCGGATACCGTACAGGCGGCAATTACCGACGAGAATCAGCAGGCCAAGATAGCGGACATCACGGTGACTCTGGAAAAGCCTGCCCTGCATCCTCCGGCGGCGGGAACCACCATTGATGTGGTGGGGAACATCACCAAGTATGCCTCGGAGCCGTTCATGTTCACCATGGAGCAGGGCGTGTTGCCGCCAGCCAAACCGGCCACGCCAAATAGGCGTCCAGTACATCGGGCAGCAAACCAGAAGCCGGCCCGCTAGTGCAGTGCGAAAACGATTGACGGCAGCTCTCAGGAAGCTGCCTTTTTCCTGGAGGCAGGCCAATTTGGCGGGAAAAACGTTGCTGGCGAGTCAGTTGGGCAGGGGTGGGAGCTTCTGGGCGTCTTTCTCGGGGGCGAAAAGTAACGATCAGGAGAGACTTCGCATCTCAATATTCAGACAACCACTGTAGCGTTTTGAGCAACTTGCCTAAAAGCGGGGTTGGTCTTTTATAATCCCTTGATTCTGAAGTTTTATTAAGAATAGGGCTCCGCTGCAAGGCCGGACTGCGGATTCGCGTCGGGTCAATCTTTTTGAGGATTGAATGAAGGAGCAATACATGAAGAAAGTGCTTTTGACGGTTGTGCTCGCGCTTGTTACCGTAGGGATAGCCCAGCAGCCTCAACCAGGGCAACCTCAAGCCCCGAACCAGAAAGTCATCAAGGATCCGGGGGAGTACAACGCTTACGTTACTGCGATAAACACCACAGACCCGGCAGCAAAGGCGGCCGCCATGGAAGCTTTTCTGAAGCAGTATCCGCAAAGCGTCGTGTTTACGGATGG
>DATDGH010000477.1:0-3204 GCA_036522215.1 Candidatus Angelobacter sp.
AAATATCCCTCCGGGAAGGAGTTTCGATCAAGTGATCGAAGAGGCGCTAACGATGGCAAAGTGCGTGATCGTCCTTTGGTCTAAGGCCTCCGTCGCCTCGGATTGGGTCAAAGTGGAGGCGGCAGACGCAGCAAAGCGCCATATTCTCATTCCAGCCTTGATTGACCACGTGACAATTCCTCTAGAGTTCCGACGTCTTCAGGCCGCTGACCTCGTCGGATGGCAAGGAGCGAGTCAACATGCCGGGATGCAGCTTCTATTGAACTCTATTGCAGGCATTTGTCCCGCGAGCACCGTTTCCAAGTAGCTCTGGCTGGCCTGGTAGAGCCTCGCATTTTTCGAAAATAGCAATCTGGGAGAAGACTCAACTTGCTCGAATAAATTGTAATGGCCCCTATCGGTTTTTGGGGCGCACAAGATAAAGGAGGAATATACCGGTTTTCTAGAAATCCAGGGTTGGACCGTCTGCGTTCCTTGGCCCTGTTTACAACCGTGACTATCCTCACAGCCGGCTTAGCCGATAATCGGACATGCTGCCGGACCCGTCAAACTTCTATTGCCTCCTCGGCAGAGCCGGGGGGGTCTCCCAAGGAGAACTAAGATGGAGCTGTCTCTTCCCTCTCGAGCCAAATCTCAGCTGTCAATCCTCGTGAGTACGTGCCTTTTCCTTATGATGGCAGGAGTCGGTTGTCAAAGGCCCGGCGTACATACCCTGCAAACTGCAACTCTAATCGTCGGCAACAGTTCACAAACGGCCGGTGATCCTACAGCCGTTACAACCATCAATCCCGGAACCGGCAATGCCGAAATATGCGCTGCTGACGGCGCCGGTGGCCCTCAGCCGCTCATCCCACCGCCAGGCTTTGCCGGCGTGTGCAACAATACCCCTCAGGCTGGGGAGAGTATTTTTAACGATTTCGCTGCGGGGCCTACTTACGCGTTTAATTTCTTTTCCGGTGTATGCCTTCAGGAGTTCAGCCGCGGACTGGGCGTCCCTTATACTGCTACGCTCAATGTCTCACCGAATCAAAACGGGCTCTACCAGTACAATGTATGTTCCTTTCCAGCTACTGCTCTACCAGCTGCGGGCAGCCATTTCGCAACAACGGATCAACTTCCCCCTACTGTCACCGTTAACGGTAGTGGGCTGTCTAGCTCCCACGGTTGGCCTCAACTTCTCGTTTATGATTCAACCGCCGCCGTAGTAGGTGATGCAACTGCCTCTTCCGTGGCTTCGGATGGTTCGAGCGTCACATTTCCTTTCCCCGCAGCAATTTCTGGTGGCAGCCTACCGAGCAACACGTATATGTTTGCGGTAAAGAATTTCACGTCGGGAGGGTTCCAGGTACCCACCGCCACTTACTTCAGCCTGGGAGGCACTGTAGCACTTTCGGGGGCCTTCGGTATAGACGCCGGAGAGATAACAGTCGCGGGATGGCAGTGTACTCCGGGAACGCGAGGCCAGAGGTGCGCCCCTGGTAGTCTCATCAGTTTTTCATCCACAAATCCCGTGCCCATTGTGACGCAGTACTACGCCAATCAGGCCGTCTTTAACGGTTACACGCTGGCGACCGGGAGTGAGCCCGTTGCGGTCAGGCTCTATGGGTCGGCGACGATTACGATATGCAGCACCGCCACCTGCCAAGAGCACCGAACGCAACCTGCTAACGCCATCGTCGCTAATTCCGGGTCCAATACTGTGACCATTCTCAACCTCGTGAATCACGCCGTAGTAACGAACGTCGCCGTAGGAACGCAACCCATGGGTCTCACCGTTAACTCTGCGGGGACAAAGGCGTATGTTGCGAACTACGGTAGCAACTCTGTTTACGAAATCGACCTTTCTACCTCTACGGTCAGCCGCACAGCTAGTGTCGGAAGCGGTCCGCAAAGTGTGGCCATGGATCCCGGCGGGTCAGCGGTGTGGGTCGGCGGCGCAGGGTACCTGGAGAAGGTGGACCTAACCTCATTCACTGTGGTGTCCAGCGTTTCAGTAAATGGAAGCGTATCGTCGCTGGCAGCGAGCAATCAGCAAAACGAGCTGGTGTACACACTGGTGCATGGCTGTTGCTCGGGTTCCAGCAACGCCGCTGTTACCGAATATTCACTTAGTAGTTCATCTTCCAAAGGAACTTACGCTAGCATGTCGGCGAGCGCCTATGCCGCGTATACCATGAATGGAACCTTGCCGACTCCCAGTGCTATACCTGGCGCCACGCAAGTTAGCGTGCAATGGGGAAATGGCCTGGCTGCTTCAGCGACCCCCACTGGGTTCGTGATTTATGATCTGGTGAGTCACCAGCAACTCATGGCTACGTCGACTGCCACGCCTGTCCGCGGCATTGCAAGCGATCCTAACAACACCGTCGTCTATTTTACGACGCCAGATAGCAACAAATATATTACGGTTCCCCTCCCTCACCTCTAAGGGGCTCTGGGCTACCCTGGCCAAGCCCTGATCAAGTATAGGGACGAGAAAATAGCGAAAAGCACACACATAAACGTTCTTCTTTCATCGCGGAAGCTGGGCCGCTCCACCTTGGTGCGGCTGAGACAGTTGTTTCTATTGCACGGTCAGGGCCAGTTGCGTCGAGTGTGATACGCCATTAGACGTGGCCGTCACTGTCAGTGTGGAGGTACCTGCAGGCGTGCCGTGCGGTTTAACCGAGCCACCGCCTCCACATCCACTCAGGAGAGCCAACCAGATCGACAGGGCAATCAAGGGCAACGCCGCACGCAACCGCGCCGCTATTGGCCGCATGCCCGCGGGGCCCAGTGGCAGATATCTTCTTCGCCATGCAAACGCAAGCAATCCCATCAGGCAACAAACTGCCGGCCAGATGATCGTAGGCCTTCCGCCGAAGGGGCTTACAGGAAAGAGAGAGGCTCGCGATGCGGTGGTGACGCTAACATTCACCGTAGCCGGTATTCCCGGCGTTACAGTGACGCTTGCCGGGACCGTGCAGGCTGCTTCTTGTGGAGCGCCGGTGCAGGCCAACGAGATAGCCTGCGGCGCGCCCGTGTCATTAAGCTGGAAGGAGAAGCTAGCCGTCTGCCCTGCCGTGACGGTGACGCTTCCCTGGGGCACGCTGAAGGAAAAGTCTGTACCTGTGCCGGAGAGAGAAATGCTTTGCGGGCTATCGCCGGCGTTGTCGGCGATAGCAACTGAAGCAGTCCGCGATCCCCCTGCCAAGGGTGCAAAGC
>DATDGH010000478.1:0-3497 GCA_036522215.1 Candidatus Angelobacter sp.
AAGCGGAAAGACAGTTCAGGGCAGACGGATTTCAACTCAGCGAACTCTACTGGCTGAAAGAAGCGCAGACAGTCTTCCGCATCCTCGGCGGTATAAAGCGGCAGCGCCGGACGATGCTTGGAAGTGCCTTTCTTGTTATGAAAGTGCGATTCCTCTTCCTGGAGATGGCCCGAGTCCGGCAGCATCACCGAACACAGATCAATCGTGGGCGGCGTTGCATAAATCGGTCCATGAAAGCCCTCTTTGACCAGCCGTGGAATATATCCTGAATGGTCCAGATGGGCGTGAGTCAAGATGATGGCGTCAATTTCAGATGCGGGGATCGGAGGACGCTGCCAATTGCGCTCACGCCACTCTTTTTTACCTTGAAAGAGTCCACAATCAATTAGAACCTGAAATCCGTGTTTACCGTCTGCGTTATCGATTGTGTTGATGAGATGTTTTGATCCGGTCACAGTGCCGGCAGCGCCCAGAAATTGCAAATATGCCACGTTCGCTCCTGCGGTGAAATAGAAGCGATTAGTTTATACGAACCAGGGAATCCAGAATCCACCACGGAGGCACGGGGAAAAACAGAAATCAGGAAAGGCAAAAAAGAATCTAACGATCGGTCGGCTGTGGTGCAGAAGAGTGGTTTTTAATGACTCAATTACCAAATTTCCCAATTACAAGATTTCTTTGCGCTCGCAAGTCAGCCCGCGGACAATTTCGTTGATCATCTCCAGCTCCCGTCCCAACTGGTCCAACTGGGCCGTTTGCTGGCTGGAGGCACTTTGTCTGAAGCGTTGCCAGGTGCACTTGAGTGCTTCCACCCGCTGGTTAAGCTCTTCACTCAGATTGGAGAATCGGGATTCGGCTGAAAATCCCGGAGCCCCAGTTGAATTCCTGATCAGGCCTCGGTTGCGGATGAAACCTGTGAAGAACCGCTGGCCCCTCAGGAGAAACTCACCGAAGGACAGCTCCAGAGGCAATTCACGCCCATCTTTATGACGGCCCACAACTTCAATCACGCGGTGGAGTCCCTTCTTGCCGGTTTCCACATATTTGGCCAGGGTGTGCTCATATTTCGTGCGGGAATGCTCGGGCACCAGCATGGTCAGGCACTGGCCCTTCATCTCCGCTGCGGCATAACCAAACATGCACTCCGCAGCGCGATTGGCCAGCAGAATGTTGCTGGTCTCATCTACGGTTATGATCGCGTCAACGGCCGAGTCGGTAAGATTTCGATAGATCTCCAGCGATTGCTGCAGGGCATCTTCTGCTTCTTTGCGCCGGATGAACTGTCCAATCTGGCGGCCCAGGGCGACCATGGTTTCCAGAAGGTCATGGTCGGGTTCCCGGAATTCAGAACTCAGAAACTCGAGCACTGCAATGGCATCGCTGCCGGCCAGCACCGGAAAGGCAAATGCCGACTGGAGGCCGGCCTGGGCGGCGGCTGAACTATCGGGATATTCACCCTCCGCTTGAACGTCCACAATCCACTCTGGCTGCGATGTGGCAAACACTCTTCCCGGCAGGCCGTCGCCCGGCAACAATTCATTCTTTCTGGATTCAGCAATGAATCTGCCCAGAGATTCGTCTGCTGCGGAGATGTTGGTGCAGGTCAGCACCGGCCGCGTAGCCGCATATTGCCAGAACGCTCCGAGTTCCCAGCCCAGATTGATGCAGATGGAGGCAATGATCGACGGCAGTGCTGCCTGCAGGTCTTCGGCGGAGGCCAACACCTCAGAGACGGCAAACTGCGTTTGCAGCAACGGCAGGACATTCCGGTTTCCTGTTTCCCGATTGCGGAAGGGCTGATCCTGCGGAACCTTGGGACCCATGGCTCCATTTTACACCTCAAAACGGAGCTCGTTTTACAGTCAAATCTGTGCTTTTTTTTCTGCACGGATTCAGATGCAGGTTAAACTCGGTTACCAGCGACCCGTTCCGGCTTGTCATGGGTCGCGGCGATCTTTACCTGGCTCATGCTACACTTCTTTGCCCGCTATGTTTCGCAGAATCCTGATTGCTCTCCTGCTGCTCGCGTTTTCTGCCTCCGCCAGTGATGAATTCACTTTGTATGAGCTGCTCCCGCCGGAAACGCATCAGTTTGCCATCACCTATGATGTGACCACGACCCACGAAGGGGCGCAATTCTTCTTTAACCCCATCCGGCCAGGATCCGTCGCAAGCAAGGAGCGAATCATTGAGCGCAGCTCAGGCAAGGAGCTGAAATTCGAGGTAGTGAGCGGCAAGCAAGCCAGGTTGACCGGACTGGTACCGCCAGAAACCAAGGATGATGCCCAATTCATCAAGGTCTCGTTGCCCGCGCCGATCCCCAAGGGCGGAGAAACCCGGATACGAATCTACAAAACATACACAGATGCAGCTTCTTATTTTTTGAAAGATGGGCAGCTCGTCTTTGATCGTCCTCTCGGCATCAAGCGCAACACCGTGCTCCTGCCCGCTGGATGGGAGTTGGTCGGCAGCGCTTCACCAGCCATTGTCTCCACTGATTCGGATGGCCGCATTCGCGTGAGCTTCCTCAACGATCGCGACGACCAGCTGCCGGTCAAAATTACTGCCCGGAGGCTGCCATGAAGCGGAAGCTCTTGCTGTGGATATGTCTTCCCGTGGCGGTGCTCGCCCAATTTCATCGCGCGGAGCAGGACCGTGAGATCAGGTACTGGCTTCTGGATCCGGTCAGCCATCAATTCCGCATCTCGCATGACTTCACCGTCACAAAGGTCGGCCAGAAATATGTGCACAGCTTTGTCCGCAAAGGCAGCGTGGTTTCTCCGGACGCCACCATGACCGATCTGGACCTGGGCAAGCGGCTCAAGACCTACACCGTGACGGGAAAGGAAGTGAACGCGCTTGGATATTATCCGCAGCCAACGGATCCCGACTCCGTGGTAGTCCAGGGCGACCTTGAGCACGCCATCGGCGAAGGCCAGTCAACCCGCATTCGCGTGGAAGAAACTTACACTGATCCGGTCGGCTACACGGTGAAGGACGATGAGTTGCTATGGAGACGAACCTTGGGCCGTCCACTGAATTTCGTGAGCCTTCCACCGGGGTGGATGCTTACTTCTCTCAATATCCCGGCAGTTATCTCACTCGATGACCAGGGCCGAGTCACCTTGCGCTTCACCAACACCCGCAACGGTGATATCGACGTGGAAATCAAAGCCCGCAAACGCCCAGCTACAAAATGACGGTTTGAGAACGATTGAAAGCGCATAGTGCCATAAGGGCAGGGAACTGGGATCGAACCGCGGACCCAATATTTAAAAACTCCGTAACAAATGCACCTCACTTGACTCCCCTAAGCGATTTATGGAACCATTCCATCGCGGAAAACGTACTTTGTCCTCATGGAATGGATCACAACCGTTTGGCTGCGTTTGAAAGCCCTGCTCAAGCGAAGGCAGTCGGACCGTGATTTGGAAGACGAACTGGCCTTTCATCTGGCCCTGCGGGCGGAACAGCAGCAGGCGGCTGAATACCGCCCT
>DATDGH010000479.1:0-12716 GCA_036522215.1 Candidatus Angelobacter sp.
TCGGAAGCAAGGGCTTCCTTGCGCAGTCCCCTTGAGTGCAAGGACCGGCCGGGGAATCGCTGGCAGCTCGAACACAAAGTCTTTGGTAGCCTGATGGAGTCGAGGAAGCGGAAGCAGGCTCTGCTGGAGAGCAACCTGCCAGGAATACTCGACCCGACTCATCAGACCGATGTGTCACCAGGGGAATGGCCCAATGGGGATTCCCCTTTTTGCTGATCGACCACGAGTAACCATCGGGAGATAGATCGGCATGCCTTAGAAAACTCAGGCGGCAGCCGATGTTGCTGTTTGGGCGGCGGCGGCCATGCGCAGTTGAAACGGCTGACCGCTTTTGTCCACGGCCAGCAGATAAGCAACCAGCTTGCGAGCCACGGCCAAAGTGGCGCGATTGCGGTGGCCGCATTCCAACTCGCGGGCGTGAACTGCGGCCAGTTGCGGGTTCCAGCGTGGCGCGAGTTTGGCAGCCTCGATCAGCGCGGTTTGCAACCAGGCATTGCGTTGTTTGGAGATAGGACTGCGCTGCTGCTTGCCCGCCGAAGAGCGCAAGGCCGAGGTCAGGCCGCAGTAGCTCATGGCATGGCTGTTGGAGGAGAAGCGGTGTGGGTCGGCTATTTCCAGCGCCCAGGTCAACGCCGTGATCGGGCCTACGCCAGGAATAGAGGCCAGTCGCTCGATGCGCACAGCTCCTATTCAATGGGCGGGACCGTACTCGGCAGCATCGACAATCATTTGAATCTGGTAGTTACGCCAGATAGCAAAGTGGGCATTGATCCGGGCAGCAGCGCGAAGGATTTTCCGTCGCTGGAGGTCTACAGATACACCGTGGACGACAAGGGAAACGTCAGTACGACTCTGATTTATAACAAGCAAGAATCTGGTCACGTTTCTGACTTGAAACAGCCAGAGAAACCAATCAAACCACAGGATCCAAAATGACGCGACAACAAGTTACGTTCTTAATTGCAGGGTTCGTTGCCGGGATTATCACCGTTGCTGTTGGAACGGTATCGCCTACGGTTCTGGCTATCGGTGTTGGTCCGCTCTTCTTCCTTGCAATTCTCGCTGCAATCATGCTCACCGATAGCTGGTCTCATCTGAGCCGGGGACTATGGCGCTACGTTGCTGCCATTTGTCTCTGTACAGCGGTTTACGTCCTGGCCCTGGTCACGTTTTCGATTGTGGGGGGATATTCACCGAAATTGTTAGGTGCTTCAGAATCCGGCGACATAGTGCAGTTCCGTATTGACGTTTGGGCGGGCTTGCTCGTAGCTGTTCTAGTTGCATCTGCTGGCATTGAGTCGGTTGCTTATATCCTCACAGGCAAATGGAGCAACTCTTTCTTTGGCCGGCTTGCTCTTGCTGGCTTTGTCTCCGTTGTCGTGACCTTCATGGCCAATCTTGTAGCCCATCACTACTGGTCGTTCTTGGGTGTGTTATTGCCAATAGGCGAAGGGCTTTTCTGTGCTCTTGTGGGAGCGCAAATCTGGAAGACGGTACAAGGGCAGACCCTTGCTGAGGCCCACCCGCGCAGCTGAGTTTTTTCCTTAGCTGCTCTCCCCTTTGGGCCGCGCTGGTTCCCTGGTGCGGCCTTCAATTTTTGCCCCGCCCAATCCCCCAAGGCAGTTTCCCCCACATGCTATGATTCTGCCCATCTGAAGGAGCCAACGGGCCGCGAATGCCGCAGCCTTGGAAGTTAGGGCCGGGGCTGAAGGCTCAGAGTGCGCGGCCTGGCTGAAGTCTTGCGGCGGTACGGCGCGAAGGATTGATCGCTCCACCTTCTCTTCGGCCTGCCCCCCGTCCCCTGTTCCCTGTCCCCTATCCTTTGTGTCCTTCGTGGTTTGAAAGGTTTTGCTTTTGCATTTCGGGCCCAGCTCTCGCCAATTGCCAAGTGCCAATTGCTAAATGCTGCCTTTCTATGGTGTTGCTTTTGCCGTTCCCTGTCCCCTCTTACCTATGGCCTGTGGCCTGTGACCCTATGGCCCGTCCCCTATCCCTCGCTCTTCCCCAATGTTTATGCGGGTTGTAGCAGGGTTTTGGCCTGCCAAAGGTCTTCCTTTTTGTCCTTCGTGGTTCAAGTTCTTTGGTGTTGCCTTTGATCTTGGATGTAACTTTCCCCTGTCACCCGTACCCTGTTCCCTATCCTTTGTGCCTTTCCATGGTTAAAACCAGTGAATCTGACAGTCTTTCGACAGCACTTTATTGACTTCCGATCATCCCCATGCAATTCTGAAACTGTAAGACAAATCGCCCCAGGGCGAGCGGGACTTTATAGTTCCCGTAACGATCTTTGACAACTGAATAATAGATGACGTGCTGCGCTAACTGAACCGCAGCACCACGGCAGGCGAAGGATCTGCTGCTGAGGAGAGGTGTAGTCGGCGCTCGCGCAAGCGAGGGCGAGCGCCGAGGGAGAAGTGTGCCCAGCCCTCGGGAACCAGATGAATTGTTGCGCGAAGAAAAACCGCAGCATCACCGACCATTCTGAGTCGAGGCTCAGGTTCGCCGAGCGAAGAAACTAGACGCTTCTTCCCTGATCGCGCGTGCAGCCGGAGCCGTGTGTCCGGTTTCCGCCGCCTTTAACCGTTTGTCCCGCGACAGACACGGAACAAAAAAGCCCTCAAAAAGCAACTAAGCCCTGATTTGCCAGCAGCTTGCGCAGATGTCGCGGATACAGCATAGGTCTTTTTGTAAAAAGTGTACTTACTGGTTAACACCCTGGCTCATCCCCAATGTTTATGCGGGTTTCCGAAGCTCCGCTGTGGCGGACAGCAGTGTTTTGCCCTCTCAGACGTCTTCCCTAGCCTGCCCGCCGTGGCCGGTATCCTTCGTGGTTTAAAAGGTTTTGCTGCTGGTTTTGCCTTTCCCTGTTCCCTGTCCCCGGTTCCCTGTCCCCTAGTTTCTCCGAGGTGGAGCTCGCGAAGCCGAAGGATGGCTGAAGGTTTTGGGTTCCCTGTGGCCTGTGGCCTATGGCCTGTGACCTAACCTTTTGGGTTCCCTGTGGCTCTGCTTAAAGAGTAGCGCTACCAAAACCCCTCCCGCTACCTCTGCCGCTACCCGGTTTTCGCTG
Source organism: Candidatus Angelobacter sp. (assembly GCA_036522215.1). Taxonomy (GTDB): domain Bacteria; phylum Acidobacteriota; class Terriglobia; order Terriglobales; family Acidobacteriaceae; genus Angelobacter. The sequence continues at coordinate 3,068 of DATDGH010000479.1, forward strand.
ATGACAAAGGAGTTAGAGGCATGGTAGCGGCAGTAGCGGCAAAAAGGCCTTTTCCTGAAAAAGGTCGAAAATTTGGCAAAAATTGCACTATAAAAGGGTGTAGCTTAATTTCGGTTTTTGTAAATCTGCGGCAGTCCGCGTGAATCAGCGCCAGAATGGTGTTGCGGTTGATCACCCCCCCCATTGGATTCCACGTCCGATGAGTCCGCTTCGGCGAGATCAGTCAGAATCAGTATCATCACGTGGTAAGGTTCTTTTGATTCCCTTTGAGCGTCGCTCGCGGCTGTGTCTCATCCTGCTTCAAACTTCTACGCCAACTGCCCTTTGCCCTCGGCCACAGCCCGCGTGGATTCGCGTGGAACCAGTTCTGATGGCAGTTTTTTCTGGACCGCGGGAAATTCCCGGTTCTCTGCGCGGGCATTGATGCCGTCCAGAATCACATTCACGCCGGCGGCGCCCATCGCTTCCATCGGCTGGCGCACTGTTGTCAGCGACGGCACAAACAGCGCCGAGGTCGCCACATCGTCAAAGCCGATGACTGAACATTGCTCCGGAACTTTGACTCCAGCTTTCGTCAGGGCCCGCATCGCGCCCAGTGCCGTCATATCGTCGTAGGCCATTAATGCCGTGAAGGAACGCTTGCCTTTCAGCAATTCCTCCGTCATCTTGTAAGCATCTTCAACGCCCTGGTTCGGGCTGTGCTGGTCGGGTAGATCAATAATCAATTTTTGGTCCAGCTCCAGTCCTGTATCCTGGGCAAACTTCTGGATCCCCTTCCAGCGTTTCTTGCTCGACATCAGCGCTTTGGGGCCGCGCACGAAAGCAATCTTGCGATGCCCCAGTACGTGCAGATGCGCCAGGGCGGCGTAAGCGCCACCCTCATCGTCGACGATGACCGAGCTGATGGATTTTGACTCCAGTTCGCGCCCGATGATGACCGTAGGAATTTCAGATTTTTCCAGGTCGGCCAGCAGGTTGATGTCAATCAACACCCAGTTGGCCAGGATGATCAGCCCCTCCACACGCCGCTCCAACAACATCTCCAGGTAGCGTTCGAACCGGCTGCGCTCGTTATGCGCGTCAGTGAGCATGGATAAATAGGAGGCCTGGTAAAGAGAATTCTCAATTCCACGCAGGATCAAAGTGCAATAAGGATCGGTGACATCAAAAACCATCACGCCCACGGTGTGGTTGCGTTTGCTGCGCAGCGACTTGGCAAAAATATTGGGATGATAGCCGAGCTTCTTGGCGGCTTTCTGGATCCGGGCCTTGGTGGGCGCAGGAATGTAGCGGGCCAGCGGAGCATTGTTCAGGACAATGGAAACTGTAGTGGCGGAAAACCCGCTCTCTTCGGCCACATCACGAATGGTCACTGCGGACCTCGATTGGCGCTTTGAATACGGCATCCCCCGGCCCTCTCTTTTGCAGGCAAGATTATAAACATCCTGGCCTTGACAGATGAAACGCGCATTTTCCGGGACTCTCCAGTGATTTTGTTAACTACGTGCGTTTATTGAAACGATTCTATATAATTGTGCCGCCATTCGCCAGTGAATATCGGCGACCCGGCCGGTCCCCGGATTTGAGCTACGAACAGCTCGGGTGAGTTCAATGGAATCCTTTTCCATCGGCGTGGATTTGGGCGGCACCAATATGCGTATTGCCGCCATTGGCGTTGACGGCCAGCGTCTTGAAACCATCTGCACGGACACTCTGGTCAGCCGCGGCCGCGACCGCGTGATCAGCGAGATGTGCGATGCCATCCGCCGCCTGGTAGGCAGATTCTCTGCCCGGCACGAGTTTGCGGGCGTGGGCGTCGGCGTTCCGGGAATTATCGACCTGGAAGCCGGGACGGTCTGCGCCGCGCCCAACCTTCCTGATTGGGCCAACTATCCGGTGAAAGCTGAGATTCAGCAGCGCCTGGGGACGCCAGTGATTCTTGAAAACGACGCCAATTGTGCCGCACTGGGAGAGAACTGGCTGGGAGCGGGACGCGAGACCAACGGTCTCTGCATGGTGACGCTGGGCACCGGCGTCGGCGGCGCCTTCATCTTTAATGGTGAGATCTGGCATGGAATGATGGGAATGGCGGGCGAGATCGGGCACATGACGGTCACACCGGAGGGACCACCCTGCGGCTGCGGAAATCGTGGATGCCTGGAGCAATTCGCCTCCGCCACCGCCATCAAGCGCATGGCGAGGGAGTCTGCCGCTGCCGGACAAGCGCCCCAATTGGCGCGCGCCATCGCTGCCAACCCCGAGTTCAGCGCCAAGATGGTCTTTCAATATGCGCTCGAGGGCGATGTGGCTGCACAGCACATCCTCGATACTGTGGGCTGGGCATTAGGCGTGGTCCTCTCCAGCCTGGTCGATGCCCTCAATTTGTCCATGTACGTGATCGGCGGCGGCGTATCCAGCGCCTGGCCAGTATTCTCTCCAGCGTTGTTTCGGGAATTGAGCAAACGCTCGATCGTTTTTCGCGCCAGCGATCCCTCAGAAAATCGTCCCGGTAAGAAGAAGACCATAATCACCCGGGCATCACTCGGAAGCGATGCCGGGCTGATCGGCGCCGCGAGGTTGCCGCTCCATCAGCAACTGGCAATTAGTAGCTAAGTGGGTGGTGGGAGTCTTGCCTTTGATTTTGTTAACTAACTGGTAATTACTAAATACTGACCCTCTTCCAAAAACTGTAGATTCCTGTCCCGCCTAATATGAAAAAAATGTTAAAAAAGGAGGGTCAACCCCCTTGACAAGAATCAGGGAAGGGCACAGAATTTCAAACCATGTTTATGAAACCGTTTCAACAAACAACAATGAAACGGTTTAATACTGGAATTTTAGCGATGCGGATGCATCCGACAGCGAAAATCATTGGAGGCTACATGGCGCGTCTTCTCTGGTCCCTTTCAAGACTGTGCGCAAACTCCAACTCCATGGACAACCGGAGAGTTGGGCAACGTAAACACAAGTGGGCGCAGCTGGCGCTCATTTTTTTATTCTCTGCAGTTTTCACTCTTGGCGCCGGAATACAGATGGCGCAGGCACAGGAAGACTCAGGAGCGATCGTCGGCACCGTGGTTGACCAGAGCAGCGCTGCGTTGAAGGGCGCTACGGTCACAGTCAAAGATGTGGACCGCGGCACCTCCTTGACTGCAACAACCAATGATACCGGCGCCTTTGACTTTCCCCGCGTGCCCATAGGCAACTATGAAATTACGGTCACCGCACCGGGATTCCAGACGGCGAAGCAAGCCAAGTTCCGACTGATTCTGAACCAGACCGCTCGCTTCGACGTTCAACTTAAAGTTGGCCAGACTACTGAAACGGTGGAGATCATTGGTGCCGCCCCCCTCCTGGAAACAGACAACAGCCTGCTGAGCAGCCTGATCGATTCACGCGCGGCCGTGGATCTGCCGCTCTCTACGCACAATACCAATCAACTCACTCTGATTGCGGCGCCCGGAGTGGTCACGCCCAACCTGTTCGGGTTCCAGGCCGCACAGAATAGCTTCGGCACAGGCCGCCCCTACGTGAACGGGGCGCGCGAGCAGGAAAACAATTTTCTTCTGGATGGCATGGACAACAACCAGCCTGACAACAATGATGTGGGCTTTGTGCCGTCGCCGGAAGCTGTGCAGGAATTCAATTTGATTACGGGAAATGCTCCGGCTGACTTCGGCAACTATCTGGGCGGCGTGGTGAACGTGACCCTGAAGTCCGGCACCAACAGCTTCCACGGCGGCCTGTTCGAGTATCTGCGAAGGGGAGGGCTGAATGCCAATAGCTGGTCGAACAATTTGAACGGCATTCCCCGGCCGGGACTCCAATACGATGACTTTGGCGGCACCTTCGGCGGTCCCATCATCAAACAGAAGCTGTTTTTCTTCGCCGACTATCAGGGATCGCGCTTCAGCCAGCCCGCGAGTGTCAGCCAGTTGCAAACCATTCCCTTAGCCGAGCGCGGTGGTGACTTTGGCGCATTGTGTACAGCAGGATTCAATGGAGCAGGTATCTGCGCCAATCACGCACAACAGCTCTACGATCCCGCATCGAGCGCCACTCCTGGGTCGCGCACTCCGTTTGCCTTTAACAAAATTCCCACGGGCAGGTTCAATAGCGCCGCCAACAACATCATCACCTCGAGTTTTTATAGCGGTCTGCCGCAGCTCGCCAACAACACCTCTCAATTCAGCACCAACGCCTATCAGGGTGATATGAAGATAGACTTTGTTCCCTCCGACAGGGACCACGTGATGGGCCGCTGGTCGCAGCAGTTTGTTACTGCGCCCAACACCAACAGCATCCTGTTGCTGGGAAATTCGGACCGCACCTTCCCGCTCAAGCAATTCGTGGTGGATGAAAACCACACATTCTCGTCTACACTGCTGAACGATGCCCGCGTAGGTTTCTCTTACTTTCCGGTGACGGAAGGATTTGCCAATGCCACTGGAGTGAACCTGCCGGCGACGTTTGGAATTGCCGGGGTGACGTCCACTTTCCTGCCGGCACTTGTTTTTATTGGTCCGGGATTGCAACCGGGAACCATCGGAAATAATGATCTGGTGCAGTCCTTCCACGATACCACTTTGCAATTTGAAGACACGGTCTTCTGGACCAGGGCCAATCACCAGCTCCATTTTGGTTTCCAGAGTTTCCATTACATCATGAACGATCTTTACCCCGGCAATGCCGGACTGGCCGGTCAGTTCACCTTTACCGGGCAGTTCACCGGCAATACGGGAGGCACAGGCGGCAGTCCGGCAGCGGACTTTCTGCTGGGTCTGCCGGAAGACGTTCAGCAGGGCAACGGTGGCGGAGGCAATAAGTATCTGCGCAACTCGCTGTACGGAATTTTTGCCCAGGACAACTGGCGCCTAACCAAGCATCTCACCCTGAACTTGGGGTTACGCTATGAATTAACTACGGCACGTGCAACCAACAACGGACAGGACGTGAACTTCAACTTGATCACCGGAGCGCCTTCGGTCGGTTTTGGCTACAACACCTATAAGGGCATTGACAACTTCCAGCCCCGGTTGGGTTTTGCCTGGCAGCCGCAGTGGGACGGAGCACTTACCCGGAACACTGTGGTTCGCGGCGCTTATGACATCTCCACCTTCATGGAAGCCAATGGGGTGAACAACCTTCCCTATCAGAACCCGCCGTTTGTGCAGGCCCATGAAGTTTCCTTCTTCGGCCAGGCCCAGCCTAACAGCACTCTCGACCAGGGTTTCAGCACCTTCCCCGCATCCGCCTGCACGGTAGCGGCTCTCCAGGCGCTTTCACCGGCCTGCCTCAAGGGCGCAACTCTCCACCTGACCGATCCCAATTTGCAACCCGCGGTCGACCAGCAGTGGAACCTGAGCATCGAGCGCCAGCTTGGCCGGAACACCGTGGTCAAAGTCGCGTACGTGGGCAACAAGATTGACCATATGTCGGACATCTTCATCTACAACCAGCTGGTGCTCAATTCCAACGGCACAACTTCGCCCGGCCCATTCGCTCAGCCTCTCATCAACTGCTGCGGCGCCGGTAATTCCCCAACCATTCGCTTCAACGGTTCCAGCGGCATCCAGCGTTACAACGCTCTCCAGATCTCGACGGAACAACGGGAATGGAAGGGGCTGCAATACCGGGCCAACTACACCTGGTCCAAATGCATGAACAACAGCCTCGGCTACTTTGGTCCCTTCGGCGATGAGGAAGCTCTTCCCGGCTCAACCAGCCAGACGGGCTTCTCCTTCTTCTTCCAGAACGCCTATAACCCGCTGGGCGACTATGGACGCTGTATCGCTGATGTGGCCAGCCTGTTCAACGGCTATCTCATTTATGAGCTCCCGTTCGGTAAGGGCAAGATGTTCGGGAGCGGAGCGGGCGAAATCGTCAACCAGATCATTGGTGGATGGACGCTGGGTTCTGATTTCACTCTGCACAGCGGCTTCGCCATTACCGCACTGGGGTCGGATTCGTCAGGGACAAATTCAGCTTCACCTCGCGCGAATTGCCCGGCCGGTGTTTCTCAGAGCGGAAGTGGCCAGATCGTGCCCGTTGGTGGCGGACAATTCGGCCTTCAGTTCTGGAATCCCGCGGCGGCGGTTCCGGGAGTGGCGGGCACCTTCGGCACGTGTGCCGTCGGATCATTCCGCGGCCCAGGACTGGCAACCGCTGACCTCAACCTGGCAAAACGTTTTACCCTGACTGAGAGGGTCAGCCTGCAAGCCATGGCACAGTTCATCAACGTGACCAACACGCCGATCCTGGGCAGGCCTAGCTTCTCCCAGGGCTCGACCTTCGGCGTCATCACTTCTTCCAACCCTGGTCGTCAGATCCAGTTTGGGATGAAGCTTAACTTCTGATTAGCCTCTCTCGCTGATTAGAACAACCGGCAGGGCCGTTATTCAACCAGATAACGGTCCTGCATTCCAGCCGAATATCGCGAACCTCCGGATTTAGGATTGAATCATCCGGTCCGGCAGGTTCTCCACGCAGGCAGAGAGTATGCAGGGGATCTTGCACCAGATCGCATCTTCTAACGACTGAAGCGTCGCGTTTGAGAGAGCGCCAAAGGAGAACAGATGCCACTGCATGCAATCGATTGGATCGTCATCGTCGGATACCTGCTGATCAATTTACTGATCGGCATCTACTACCGCCGCCGCGCGGGCGGAAACACAGAAGAGTTCTTCGTCTCCGGACGCAACGTTTCCTGGTGGCTGGCCGGCACCTCCATGGTGGCCACCACCTTCGCCGCCGATACACCGTTATTGGTCAGCGGCATCGTGGCAACGCAGGGAATCGCAGGAAACTGGGTTTGGTGGAACATCGGCATAGGCGGGATGCTGACTACCTTCTTCTTTGCTCGCTATTGGCGGCGAGCTGAAATCCTCACCGATGTAGAGCTTACTGAGATCCGCTATGGCGGCAGACCCGCCGCTTTTCTGCGGGGATTCAAGGCCTTGTACCTGGGCCTGCTCATGAACTGTCTCATCCTGGGCTGGGTGACGAATGCCATGGTGAGCATCATCACCGTTCTGCTTGGCCCAATGATTCAGCAAGGACGTGTGATCCAACTCACACTGGGCAGCCACACATTGTTTCATTACACGCTGGGCGATCCCAGTCACACCGCTTTGTTGATCTGCATTTTTATTCTGATTCCGTTCACGGGAATTTACACCAGCATTGGCGGGCTCTGGGGCGTATTGGTCACGGACTTGTTCCAGTTCATCTTGAAAATGGGGATGGTTATTGTCCTGGCCTGGGTGGCAGTAACGCGGATTGGAGGCATGGCCGCTTTGCGGCTGCAATTGCAGATAGTTGGGCAATCGACGCAACAAACCGGCCTCAATACATCCAACCCGGCAGCTTTCTTTCCTGATTTTCATCTCGGCTGGACTACCAATGCCATATGGACCCTCCCTCTGCTGACATTTTTTGTGTATGTGGGAATCCAATGGTGGTCAGCGTGGTATCCCGGAGGCGAACCCGGCGGCGGCGGTTATGTGGCCCAGCGCATGTTCAGCGCCAAGGACGAGAAGAATTCCCTGGGGGCAACTCTCTGGTTCAATCTGGCTCACTACGCGCTACGTCCGTGGCCCTGGATCATCACTGGGCTGGTCGCTCTGGCGGTGTACTCGCCGCACGGTGGACTTCACCCCAGCGCCGCCTTCGATGCCAATCCTCAGCAGGGCTACGTGATGATCTTGCGGGACTACCTGCCATCGGCATTGCGTGGGCTCATGGTTGCCGCTTTCCTGGCTGCTTACATGTCCACGCTAGGCACGCAGCTCAATTGGGGTGTCTCCTACTTAGTGAATGATCTTTACAGGCGGTTCATAGTGCGCGCACGAACTGAGCGGCATTATGTGGCAGCGGGGCGGTTCTTCACTATTATTCTTGTGCTCATCAGCGCCTTTGTCGCTGCCCGGCTCCATTCCATCATCCAGGGCTGGACGATTGTTCTCAATTTGGGAATTGGAACAGGCGCCGTCTACATCCTCCGCTGGTATTGGTGGCGCATCAATGCCTGGAGCGAGATTGTCGCCATGATTGTGGCGGCTTCCATAACGGTGGTATTGCAGTTACTGGTGAAGTTCCAGGGCAACAGTGCTGTGGTTTTTGCCAAGACGGCCCTGATTACCGCTGCTTGTACGACCGTGGCCTGGATTCTGGCTACTTTTCTGACTCCGGCGGAATCGCAGGAGAAGCTGCTGGCCTTCTATCGTCGCGTGCATCCCTCAGTTTACGGATGGAAGCACATTGCCCGGCTGGCGCCGGAGATGCCGGAAGTGCGCGACTTCGGCAGCAACGCCTTCGACTGGATCATGGGCTGCCTCATGGTTTATTGCTCGTTGTTTGGCATCGGCAAGCTTGTATTTCAGGAATGGATCACTGGGCTGGTGCTGCTTGGTGTGGCCGCGCTCGCCGGATACCTGATCTTCTGGGACCTCTCCCGCAGGGGATGGGAAACCTATTCCGGCGTGCAAAAGTCCGCTGGATTGCGGCTTCCATCCGAGACCAAAGCGCAGGGAACGCTGGCGCACTAGGGAAACTGGAATGCAATCTGTAAAGGCCCGACCCGATATGAACGCAAGAGGCGCTCAACTCGCATCCAAAGACGGATTTCCGCACTTCATGCTGAAGGAAATTTATGAGCAGCCTGACGCGGTCCGCACCATGATCGAAGGCTGCCTGGATGCGGCCGGGAATGTGGTCCTGCCTAGCTTTGCGCTGCCCGCGGAAGATATTCGTCGCTTCTCCAAAATCACCATCGCCGCCAGCGGCTCCAGCCGGCATGCGGGACTGGTGGGTGAATTCATGCTGGAGCGAATGACGGGACTGCCGGTGGAAGTTGATTTTGCCAGCCAGTATTGCTACCGCGATCCCGTAGTCGGACCTAACGAACTCACTATTTTCATCTCTCAGTCCGGCACAACGATTGATACTCTGGCCGCACTGCATGAAGCCCGGCGCAAGGGATCAAAATCACTGGCTATCTGCAATGTGGCGGATACACCGCTCACGCGCGATGCGGACGCTACCTTGCTGACCCATGCCGGAGACGAAATCGCCATCGCTGCCACCAAGAGTTTTACCACCCAGCTTACGGCTTTGTTCCTGCTCTCCGCGTACTTCGCACAGATACGCGGCAAAACCCAGGCGGCCGAATCGGCCATCAGGGAACTGAAGGACTTACCGGAGCTGCTGAACGGCGTCCTGGCAACAGATGCCTCGTGCCGTCGTTTTGCTGAGACCTTCAGTCAGTACAAGGACTTCCTTTATGTGGGCCGCGATATCGACTATCCCATCGCGCTGGAAGGGGCATTAAAGCTCAAGGAAACTTCCTATATCCATGCCGAGGGCTATCCCACAGGCGAGCTGAAGCACGGTCCCACCGCGTTAATTAATGAGCACCTCCCCATTGTTGTGCTCGTGCCTCAGGACCCGAATGATGTGGAGTCTGTGGTGCGCTATGGCAAGAGTCTTTCCAACCTGCGCGAATTTGCCGAGAGAAATATTCCTTTGCTCGCCATCACCACAGAACAGGATCACGTAGTATCGAAAATCACGCCATTCGTGGTTCCGGTGCCCCGCGCGCCTGTGCTTCTCCAGCCAATCATTGAAGCTGTTCCTCTCCAGTTCCTCGCCT
>DATDGH010000480.1:0-14590 GCA_036522215.1 Candidatus Angelobacter sp.
GGGCGCCGGAGCCTCCGAGGCAGGAGGTAGGGGTGCCGGGGCGGTGGCTGTTGTTGCTTGAATGGCTGGGTCTGCTTGAGATGGTTTGGGCTCCTCCGCCACCATGACTGGAGGAGGCTGAGGACAACCACAGTCGCCTACCAGGGTGACGCGTCCGCTCAGCTTGCCTGCTGCAAACAGAACGGCTTCATCGGGCTTCACTTGATAGACGCCGCTACCCATCATTTCAGAAACAATAATGCCGGCACTATTGCCACGCATTGGTTTGATGCAGGTGTCGCCCTGATTGCTCACTCCCAGGGCAAAATGAAATACCCCCGGCCCGGCGAGCATGAGCTTGAAATCCGGCGTGATTATGGTGTCTGCCAGGTCATTAATGGGGTAATCCAGCTCCACGGAACCCGCGTCCATGGCCAGCATCAATTCCTGGCTGCTTTGAACGCCATAGTTTTGCGGGGTGCTGACAGTCAGGCCGGCATGGGGGCAGACGCGGACTTCGCCGCCTCTTTCCAGCCTGAGCGTGGCCACCGATTTGCCGGCTGAGACCTGCGAGCCACTGGTCACGCTCATACCGGTCCCAGCAAGCAGGACTGGTCCTCGCGAGGTGGTTTCCGACGCAAACAGTTCGCCGATCACAGGCGGGGATTGTGCTGCCGCCATGAGGGGAAGCAACTGGAGGGTAATCATCAGGGGCAGAGCTGAGATGTTTTTATGCAGTATGCGCAAGCCGGAAGATCCACCTTTAAGTTTCCCGAACAAAATCGTACTTATCAATAGCGACAGCCACACCCTGGTCTTTGCCGGAGGTATCCACGCGCACTACCTTACCGGAGCAGCGGACGCGAATGGGTTCGGTTAAAGTGATCTCCGTCGGCAAAGTCATAACGAATTCGATAGCTGCACCTTCCTTCATATCAGAATTGACATAAAAAAACACACCGCGTGAGCTGACGTCGCGGGTGCGGCCGGTTACTTCGTAAGTGCCATTATCCAGGAACCTCACCGAGATGGGCAGGTCAAGAGAGAAGCGGCGTGTACGGCGCTTTTCGGGCTCGGGCTGTGACATGGGACCCTCCAGAATTCTGTGCCGTGCTTTGGTTTCGAGTGCTTGCGTGAACTTCGCCGCGATCAGGAATTTTCAGCAGCGGCGTCCCTTTCAACCATTGGGCCTGCAAAACAGCGGTCTCTCCTAACCAAGAAACGCGCTGTCCTCAGCGTATTTACCCAAGATTCTAGCTTGGAATCAACGATCAAAGCGCCAGAAAATTTTTGAGCAGGAGTCTGCCTGAATCCGTGAGCACGCTCTCCGGATGGAATTGCACTCCTTCGATGGGGAAGCGCCTGTGTCGAAGGCCCATGATTACGGTGGTCCCGTCCGCTTCTGTAGTGCGTGCGCTGATTTCCAGCTCCTGAGGCAGGCCTTCTTCAGAGACGATCAGGGAGTGGTAGCGAGTGGCTGTGAAAGGACTGGGAAGATTGCGGAAGATGGTATTGCCGTCGTGTTGAACCTGGCTGACCTTGCCATGCATGACTCTACGTGCGCGGACTACTCGTCCGCCGAATGCCGCCCCGATCGCCTGATGCCCCAGGCAGACACCAAGGACCGGTTTTTTGCCGGCAAAATAGCGAAGCAAATCAATGCTGATGCCGGCTTTCTGGGGAGTGCACGGCCCTGGCGATATAAGGATATGTGAAGGACCGCGCTCTTCTATCTCTTCGCAGGTGACTTGATCGTTGCGCCGGACTTCCACCTGCTCGCCCAGTTCGCCCAGATATTGAACCAGGTTGTAAGTGAAAGAATCGTAGTTGTCGAGAACAAAGACCATAAAGCCGTTATGCACGCGATAACGAGAATTTTGTTCTCATTGTTGATGCAAACTGTCTCGCTCTCGCTGAGAATTTGGTAATTGGGTAAGTTAGTAATTTGGTGATTGAAAATCAAAAACCTAACCCAAACCTCCGATGGATGGGGATATCAAGGGGCAAAGCCCTTTGGCTAGTTAGAAGTCTAGCAGCTATTCATAGGCCAAGGCATCAATGGGGTCCTTCTGCGCTGCCTTGTAGGCGGGAAAGACAGCGCCCAGCATGGCGCCGATAACAGCAATCACTGTAGCACGCACGATCCAGCCAAATGTTATGTCCACGGGCAAAGTGGGAAATTTGTAACCCAGAAGGGGACGCGCGCCGAAACTGACAAGTATGCCTACGATAATTCCTGCAATCGCCAGCACCAGGGTTTCCCGCAGAATGATTCTCACGATATAGATTTTGGATGCCCCCAGCGACTTAAGAATGCCAATCTCACGAGTCCGTTCCATCACGGCGGTATACATGGATTGAAAGATAACGATAAAGCCGATTACGACGGCAATCCCCACGACTACTTTAATAAAGGCGGAGAGTCCGGGAACGTGGTCAGGCGTCATCAGGCTGAGCCATTCACGCATGGACATGACGCTGTAGTTCGACATTCCCGGAATCTCTTTTATCTGCTGGGCCACAACGTCGGCGTTGGCCGGATCGTCCAGCTTGACCAAGAACATGGAAGCCTTGCCTTCCGCGCCGATCAGATCCTGCATGGTTTGAATAGGAATGAAGCGGCGGCCGCCACGTCCGTGTTCGACCACTCCAGCAATGCGGAATCTGTGGTTTAAGAGTTCGACCGTTGTTCCCGCGTGCGCGTTTTTGCCGTCGGCGTAGTAGTCATCGACCAGCATGTCATCAGGTCCCTGGAATGGGCCGCCTTCAATAAAACGAAAAGGCCCGCCGACGGCTTCGAAGGATGGGAGATCGATCCCATAGATCACTTCAACGTTGCCTCCGGAAACGAACTGGAGCACCACAGGAGAGACTGCAACTACATGAGGCTGGACCCGGAGTTTATCGGCTACTTTTATAGAGACGGGAGCTCCCGTGAGGCCAATAATGGCGGATGAACCCGGGGGTCTGACAATCACGTCCGCACCTGTTCCTTTATTGCGGGCTTTGTTGTCATTCAAAATGCCGGTAGCGAGGCCGACAATGAGCAGGATTAAAGTGACCTCGACAGCCACGGCAATGATGCTGATGAGAGAGCGCAACGGCCGGTACGCCAGGTTGGCGACAATCATCTTGTTCATGGCTTATTGTAGCAATCCGCTACAGGGTGCACTTAGTGCATGGGCTTGGGATTCTCTTCCACGGGCTGGCCGTCCAGGGCGGCGGAGTTGCCGTTCTTCTGGTCCAGGTTGATAACTTTATAGCCGGACGGCTGAGTCAGCACAAACTGCTCGTCCCTGAGCGGTTGATTAAAGGTCACCTTGGTAAATGTAAGCTGGATGGAATAACCCTCAACGGGCCGGTTGATGTGCACGGTCTGAGGAAAGTAAATGCCGCTGTAATCTCTGAAGTTTTCGTAAGATGCGTCTGTGACAGGCTGACCCTGAGAATTGTAAATGATCTGCCTGTCGGGCAGAAGATCAACCCGGCTGAACATAATCTCCCGCGAAAGAGACCAGCGGTCTCCTTCTTTGCGGATCACAACGATCTCATAGTCCTGCTGCTGCAGATCCTTGTGGTTCTTAGGATCTTTGACCAGTTCCATACCCTGCTTCAGCACGGCAATTTCATTCTGCGGGTCAATCTCCTTGATCAACAACGCATCGAAGATGGCCGGAGGACGAATATTCTCGAGGAGTTGAATGGAGGGTTTCAGGACCTTGTTGGAGCCTACGAAAAACTTACCCTGCGGCGGAACGGACAGGGCGAAACCTTTGGCATCGCCTACCATGTCGAAGGCCGTACTGTGGACCGCGGGAACCAGTCCGATCATGCGCAGCGTCTGCGGCTTGCGCACCAGCAAGGAACCGCTTACCTCAGTGTATTCCGTAACCTTGAACTCGTTGGCCTTGCCCTTTTTTTGCTTGCTGACTGTCAGGTTGAAATCTACGTCGGCCTTGAGGCTCTGCAGGCGCGCAGCATTGGTATTGATGAACTCGACCAACTGCTCGAGGGTAGCTTCGCGAAGCGGAGCAGTACTGAACGGCCTGCGCTCCTCATGGCTGCGAAAGAGACATCCAGTCAATGGCACAGCAAACAGTACAAGTACACAAATGCGTAGCGTTCTATGAAAATTCATCTATTAAACTTAGATTCCTTCTGGAAGATATAAGTATATCTGACGAGACCGGCAAAACGGGCATTCCACGACATTCAGTGACTAGAAACGACAGCAATCCGTTCGGAGGCAGGTACTCGGGTCAGCGCTCCTGCTGCGCCACCGCGTGGCGGTAGGCGGCCACGTTCACAGCATGTTCCTGCTGCGTCCGAGCAAAGCGATGGTGGCCCTGATTATCACTGACAAAGTAAAGATAACCTGTACTGGCGGGGTGCATCGCAGCCTGCAGGGAATCCCTTCCCGGATTGCAGATAGGCCCCGGAGGCAGGCCGGCAACCTTATAGGTGTTGTAAGGCGAGTCGAACTGCAGGTCTGACTGGTAAATGGTTCCGCGATAGCGGTTATTGAGGAGCGCGGCATAGATCACGCTGGGGTCGGTGGCCAGTACCATGTTCCGGGCCAGGCGGTTATTGAATACTCCGGCCACAATCGGGCGCTCTTCCGGAACAGCGGTTTCCTTTTCCACGATGCTGGCCAGGGTCACGATGCGGTGAACGTCGCCATTGATGCCAATCTCATTGCTGGCCTGACGAAAGCGGTGAACCATGGCCGCAGCAATGTCACGCAAGGATTGCGTGCGGGTGAAATGGTAGGTGTCAGGGAAAAGATAGCCCTCCAGGCTGGGGGCGTGTGGATCCAGGTCGCGCACCAGGGCGGTCTGGGTGCGCGCGATTTGCAGAAAGTCGTCGCGGCGACCCATGCCGGCCGCCTCAATTGCGGAGGCGATGTCAAACATGTTGAAACCTTCGGGTACAACTACGGTGTGGAAGTAGATGTCACCGCGCGCAATGCGGTCATACACTTCCCGGGCGCCCGCAGGATGATCAAAGGCATACTCGCCGGCCTTCAATGCCTTATCACCACGCAAGTAGTGCCACAGAAGGAATGCGTATTGGCTTCTTATGATTCCAGCCTGTTTCAGGTCAGCCGCAATGCGCCGGGCGGAGGAGCCTGGCTTGAGCTGCACCAGTTGTTGGGCCCTTGGCCCGGCCGGGAGAAAAAGGCCGTAGGCCAGAAAACAGGCCGCCAGGATGATGACCACAAAAATGAGTCTAAAGAGAAAGCGGATCATGGTTTTGGTTCGCTTAAGCTGCCTATACTCAGTTTTATTTTAAAGCGGGCATAGAGCTCATCCATATGAAGATGCTGATTACCGAGAGTACGATTGTGCACCCGCCTTTTGTACCCCTCGCAATCGGGTCATCGGATCATCGGGTCATCGGGTCATCGGAAACCCTGCACTTTCGATGTCATTAACGCCTCTTAAGGCGCCAAGTACCTGTCTCTGAACAGAGGCGCAACCAACAGCTTCGATCAACAAATTAGCCACTCGATGAAGCAGGATCTCGGTGTAACGATGCGGTACTTTTCGCTTGCAGAAAGGATTGCAGGATGAGGACCGCGGCCATACGGTCTACTGCCCGGGCGCGCTTCTCTATGCTGAGTTCTGCCTGGCGCAGCACGCGGTTGGCCTCCGCCGAGGTCAGCCTTTCGTCCCAAAGGTGGACCGGCACATTGAATTTTTGCCGAAGTTCCTGGGCAAATTCTTCTACTTTCTCTGCCTGCTGTCCCCTTTCTCCGCTCATGCGCAGAGGATATCCAAGCACGATCTCGCGCACGTCATACTCGCGCAGCACGCGCGCCAGAAGGGCAAAATCCGTGCGCTTGTTTTTGCGTTGCAGCGTCTCAATCCCCTGGGCGGTGATTCCCAACAAATCGGATACGGCCAGACCCATTCTGCGGGAGCCGTAATCAATGGCGAGAATTCGACCGGTTGGGTCCACTGTGGAGATTATATGGCTGCAGGCTGAAGCGGCATGGTGAGGGACACATCCTCGGGGTCATTCAATACCGTTCACTTAACCCAGCCTGGCTTCTGCTCCGAGGCGTGCCCGGTCCAAATCCGCTTGAACTTTCTGCTGCCATGCTTCCATCTCCTCATCGGTCGCATCTGCTGGTACGGCGATGGGACTGGTGATATAGAACGATGCGCGTGAGAACGGCTTGGGAACCATCATGCGGTCCCAGGACTTCAACAGCCAGGCGCGTTCGACGGCAATGTGAAAACAGCAGATCTTGTAGCCAGATTTTTTGGCCAATGCGACCGCGCCGGGTTTGGCTATATAGAGCGGTCCGCGCGGACCATCCGCGGTAAACACTGCCGGATGGCCCAGCTCCAACTCTTGCCGCATAGCCATAAGGGCGCCGGCGCCGCCACGGGAGCTTGAGCCGCGCACGGGACGGAATCCCAGCTTCTCCACGATGCGGGCGATGTACTCGCCATCAAAGCTGCGGCTGATCATGATGCCGATCTGCATATTGCGAAAATGATAAGCAGAGGGAATCATGGCCCGGTGCCAGAAGCAGTAGATGCCGGGCAAGGCAATGCGAGCGCCATCTGCCAGGCTGCCTTCCTCCAGCGTGATCTGGAAACGCAGCGTAGATCCAACCAGGCGCACCAGGAGATATCCAGTCCATGAAATCAGAAACAGCAGGATGCGTTGCTTTAAGGAAAACGGGCGAGAATCCTTGTTCTCGCCCGTGATTTCAGTTTGTGCAGCCTGGCTCACAAATCCGATTCTACCTGCAGGCCCTGGCGGCTAGGAGTATCGGAGCCAGCGCATCAGCTCAGGCAAGGTAGGCTTTTTCCCATACATGAGGATGCCCACCCGATAAATTCGGCCGCAGACCAAGACCAGACCGTAGATGGTAGCTACCATGAGGCCAATAGAAAGCGCTACCTGCCACCATGGCGGCGATTGAAGGGCAACGCGCAAGAACATAATGAGAGGAGCGGTCAAGGGGAAGAGCGAGGCCCACAAAGCCACCGGACTGCCCGGAGACTGGATGATATTTACCATGATAAAGACAGAGATGATCATCGGCATCATGACAATGAACTGGAGCTGCTGAGATTCCTGGTCAGAATTCACCATGGCCCCGACTGCGGCGCACAGCGTGCTGTACAAAGCGAAGCCAAGCAGGAAGAAGACGGCAAAGTATACGATCAGCTTGAGGGAAATAATGCCTTTGATGAGGTCGGCCGCGGCGATGAGGCCAGCCGCGGAGGGGACGAGCACCATCAGCGCCCAGATGGCAATTTGAGTGAGGCCTACGGCGCCTACGCCCAGGATCTTTCCCGCCATCATCTCTTTGGCCTGAGCTGTGGACAACATGACTTCCATCACCCGGGAAGTTTTTTCCTCCAGAATGGCACGCATCACGCTGATGCCGTGCAGCAGAACCACGATATAGAAAATCATGGCCATACCAAAGACGGTAAGAAAGAGAGCCTGCGCATTACCCATGCCGGTGGGACTTTGGGCGGCGAGATCCACTGTCTCGAATGCGGAGTCAATCTCTTTGTCACTCAATCCCTTGCTCTTCAGCAGGTCGCGGCGCAAGGCTTCGTTCAGCGCCCGCTCAATTTCGCTGTTAAAGATAAAGCTGGAGACATCGCGCGTCAGGAGGGTAACTTTCTTCCTGGCCAGTGCGTCACCGGTGGCGAATATGGCGCCATCCAACTGCTTCTGGTTTACTTTCTGGCTCAGGGACGCGCTCTCAGAATCGGAAGTATTGGTATCCACGTCCACAACCAGCGAGCCGACTTGCGGAAGGTCGCGCTCCATTTGCCGCGGGAGACCCTGCTTTCGCGGTTCGTCAGACAGCTTCAGGAGCTGCTGGCGAATCAGTTCGCCCGTGCGCTGCTCAGAGCAAACCACCACCAAATGCCTGGTTCCACCACCGCTCTTCATCATGAGGGTGGGCACAACGAAACCACCCAGCGCCAGAGCAGGGATAAGGAAAGTCATCACAATGAATGATTTCGTCCGAACACGCTCCAGGTACTCACGCTTAGCAATGATCCATATCTTACGCATCGGTCTTCCCTACCACTTCCTTGAAGATTTCCTCGAGCGACGGCTCCATGAGCTCGAATCGATCAATACGAGAGTGCTCGGCCACCATGCGCAGGAGCTGCTGCGGATCAGCTCCGGGAGCCAGCCGCACCTCAACATAGTTGCCGTAGTCATTGAATGAACTCACCAGCTTGTTGCTCTCCAGAAAGGCCCCGTCCCCTTCATAGCCGATCTGCACACTATTCTTTCCAAATCGACTCTTCACCTGCTTCAGGTCGCCCTGGAGAACGGCCGCGCCCCGGTTAATCAGGCAGATTGAATCGCACAGCTTCTCCACCTGGTCCATGCGATGAGTGGAGAACAGGATGGTCTTGCCTTTCTTCTTCATTTCCAGGAGCACGTCCTTCAATAAATCCGCATTCACCGGATCCAAACCGGCGAAAGGTTCGTCCATGATAATGAAGTCAGGATCATGCAATAGAGCGGCAATGAACTGAATTTTCTGCTGCATTCCCTTGGAGAGCTCTTCCACTTTGCTCGCCAGTTTTTCCGAGATTTCCAACCGCTCGCACCAGTCAATGGCCTTCTGCCTGGCCGCAGCGGCGGGCATGCCATGGAGTTCTCCCAAAAAAATGAGCTGGTCCAGCATTTTCATTTTCTTGTAGAGGCCGCGTTCTTCCGGCAGGTAGCCGATTTTTTCTAGGCAGCCGCGGTCGAATGGCTTGCAAAATACGCGCACCTCACCCGAGTCGGGCGCGGTGATTCCAATCATCATGCGGATGGTACTGGTCTTCCCCGCGCCGTTCGGGCCCAGAAGGCCAAATACCGAGCCCTGGGCAATGTTGAAGGAAAGATCGTTCACGGCGACAAAGTCGCCATAGGATTTGCGGACCCGCGCCAGTTCAATGGTGTACATATGTTCCAAGTGGTAAAGCCTTTTTGCAGATTAAGGGTGTGAGTTCCTACAGCTTACACGAGTTCCAGATACAGGTCTATCCAGGTCTTGACGGCGAGGCGGGCTTCGTCCGTATTGTCGAAGCGCAGGCCGTAGAAACCCTCGCTGGGCCGCGACCAGCAGACCTGGGCGCGCACCTTGATGGGCTTCGATCCAGGCAGCGTGAACGCGAGCCGAACCATATCCTGGGAAGTAATGGGGGAGGAGCAGCGCAGGGACATGCCGCCAGCGCTTACCTCCTGGCTGGCTGCGGCGAGGTTCCTGGTTCCGCCAACATCCACAATGGTTTCCGTGACCACGGGAATACGGACGTAACGGCGCAGCTCGTGAATCACGAGCAAATGGGTGGCGCGGACCACCTTCAAGACACCCTGCCTTTCCAGCGGCTCATCAAAAACAGCATTGATGCCAAAGGAGGAGAAGCGCAAAGCTTCCATGGTATTGCGGGCGATGCCATAGATCACCATGCGCCGGTTGGAGGGGGAATTGCGCGCAGCGTGCAGAATTTTTTCCGCATGCGGGTCATAGAGGCGCAGAACACAGGCCTCAAATTTACGGCTGCCCAGAATTTCACCGAAGTTGTCGCCGACGGGCACGACGGTGATTCCGAACTGGCGGAAACAATCCTGCAGAAAAGCGTTACTAGACTCTTCCACTGCTACACTGGCAAGCTTCGCCACTACTTTTGAAAATGCGGTTGATGTGGTCCCCATCAGGTATGTCCCGGTTTTCTCTATCTCTTGGAAGCGTGGATTTCTTTCTTGAGACTGGCACCTTTGACGCGGTTTCTTCCTGTCTGTTTAGCGGTATAGAGCGCGGCGTCCGCGGCCGCCACCACCTCATCGCGAGTGGCGCCGTGCACGGGATAGTCGGCCACGCCGCAGCTTATAGTTACCGGGCGTGGCACCCCTGGAAATGGGTGGGATTCGACCTGGCGGCGCAATTTTTCAGCCACTGTTCGTGCGTTCTCTCCGGTAGTTTCCGGCACTACGACAGCAAATTCCTCTCCGCCGTAGCGGCATACCATGTCAACTTTGCGAAGTTGCTGCTTCAGGATTCCGGCTACGCCGCGCAGAACTTCGTCGCCCAACAAATGTCCAAACTCGTCGTTCAATCTTTTGAAATGATCGATGTCTACCATGATAACTGACATGCGCCCCTGAAAGCGCGTGGCGCGCTCCAGTTCCTCGCCGATGCGCATTTCAAAAAAGCGGCGATTGTGAATGCCGGTGAGGCCGTCTACATAGGCCAGTTGCCGCATGCGATCAAAATAATTTGCGTTCTGAATGGCCGCCGCGCAGATGTCTGCCACCGATTCCAACGGCTGGACGTCTTCCTCGTCAAAAGCGTTTTTGGCAGCGCTGTCCAGCGCGAGAATTCCCAGCTTTTCGCCAAAGAAGATGAGTGGGACGCACAGTTCGGACTGAGTTTCTTTAAAGCCGGGGAAATAGTCTTCCACGGCGGCCACGTCATTTTCAATCACGCTCTGGCTCTGGGACAGGGCGCGCGAAACCAGTCCGGTGCCTGCGGGCAACAAAGCTCCCATGGGGACGGTAGGAGTCAAGCGGCCTTCATAGGCGCGGACGCGGAGGTTCTCGTTCTCGCACAAAAGGACAGCCACATGATCGATGCGAAACCATTCCAGCAGCAGGCGGCACACTACGGTCAGCAGTTCGTCCAGGTCAAGCAACGCCGTCGTTTGCTGGGCCACGGCGTTGATGGCCTCAAGCTGCTCAGCCCGGCGACGCTCCAGCGAATACAGACGGGCATTTTCCAGGGCCAGCGAAGCCTGGGTGGAGAACAAAGTAAGGAGGTCGATGATCTCGGGCTTGAAATAATCGAGTTGATCGCTCTCGAAGTCCAGCACTCCCACGACTTCGTCGCGAACCATGAGAGGAATGGCGACCTCTGATTTAATCTCAGGCGCCACACTGATGTAGCGCGAGTCCTTATGAACGTCGGGGACGTATACAGGACGCTTGAGCTTGGCGGCCGTACCTGTGAGTCCCTGCCCTATGGCTACGCGAAATCCCAGGTCTTCAGTGTTGCGGCCGAAGTGGGCGCGGACGTAGAGCTCCTTCTTGTTTTTGTCCATGAGCATCACGCCGCCATTCTGGAGCTGGAAGTAATCGCGAACGATGGACAGAATGCGGTTGAGCACCTCGTCCAGATCGAAGGTGGAGAGGACGGCCTGGCTGGCATCGTACAAGATCGCCACTTTTTGAATTGACTCGAGCACGAAACCCTCTCCAACGAAAGAAAGTAAACTGAACAGTGCGGGGCCTGAGCTCCCGGCGTAGAAACCAACTGCCGGAGGGGGATTGAGCAATACCAGAATTATAGGGGCTGAGCAGATCGATTTACAGTAGAAATTGAAAACGAAGGATGGCTTGAAGTTTCTTTTTTGAACTATGGGAACTGCAGCTGCCAGTTTCCGTTTATTGGCTTCCAGTAGGAACCAGTAAGAACCTTCAGACAAAGTAAGCTGCGAAAAGGGGAGGCCCATTCTGCGATTCCATTAGAAGCTACGCCAAATGCGCGAAAACCGCTCGCGGAACGCCAAGCGGAATGCAATCTCCAGCGCCAGGAAAAAACAAGCCCTTGGCTCTTGGCCTTTAGCCGTTGGCGCAACAGCTAAATCTACGGAGAAGTCTTTCCGTAAGCCGAAATCGGACAATCCGTGAATGTCTGCCCTGACGACCAGGTTTGCGGCAAAGTAATCAAGTTGGTCTGTGCGCTGCCTTCACTGACGCAAAGGAGAACGACCAATTTATCTTCCGTAAAGTGGAGGACGGATTGGCAAATATCCAATTTATTGAAAACAATAACCTTCTTTGAGATCTTGCTGGTGTCCCCACAGATTGCTGGGCCGGATTGTGCGCAGAAAATTGCACTTAAACCACACGCACTTGCGCTCACGCTCTTTGAAGACTGTGGAAGCATTTTTGAGACACCGCTCTACAGGAACCATGCAGCGTTGAAAGGTTCGCGCTGGGTTTTTGCACTCCGTACCCAGAGTTCCTAGAGCAGGTATACACCAGCACTGAAAACGCCTTCTTCGCCGCCTTTACCCGGCGAAAAACACGGGGCCTGTTCAGAAGCATATGAATTTGCCGATCCAGAGAAGCTCCTTAACACAACAGCGGCTCGCATTATGTTGTTTAAATCCGGTCTCACGTACATGCCCAAAAATCATGGCGAAATCGCGAAAATTTAATATTCCAGGGTTTGACACTCCCGTATGCCGTTGCTATAGTCGAAGGAGTCTTACGAGCGTTGCAAACAGCGTTTTGTAAGATCCGGCCGCTGGTTTCCAGCTCCCGCGTAAAGCAGGAGCCAATCACACCAGTAAGACTCGGAATCACGAGTTCGCCTTCCAACAGCTCTTTTATTCCGGTAGATCGGTCGAGAGATGTTGGCAGGGCTCCATTGAGTAGGAAATGTTGAACGATAACACAGCCCGTACTCTCGAGACTGTTCCGGAAACTGATGAAGCCTCCGCGCAGTCTAATCATGGTCCACATTCAATGTCACAGACCCATCTCCAAATTCAACCTGAGCCGCCCGCCGTGGGCCATGCTCCAAAAGAAGATAATCACATGGACGATTTTGCAGCCGCTCTTGAGTCGTACACCCTGGAAACCGAGCCGGCGCCCAGCGAAGACAACGTTTTCAAGGGCACCGTCGTAAAAATCACCCCAACTCATGTTGTTGTGGACATTGGCTTCAAGTCTGAGGGCCTTGTGCCCATTGCTGAAGTCATCAGCGCCGAAGGCCAGATCAAGTTTCAGCCCGGCGACGAAATTGAAGTCATGGTCCAGCGGGGTGAAAACGAGGAAGGCGCTGTCCTTCTCTCCCACGAGCGCGCGCAACGCGTGCGTGTGTGGGAGCAGATTGACAAAGCCTACCACTCCAAGGTTCCCATCAAGGGCAAGGTGGTGGAGCGGGTCAAGGGAGGTGTGTCTGTAGACATCGGGGTGAAGGCGTTCATGCCCGGTTCGCAGGTGGATGTGCATCCGGTTCGCAATCTGGACGTGTTGAAAGGTCAGGAAATTGATGTCCGCGTCATCAAGCTCAACAAGAAGCGCGGCAACATCGTGGTCTCGCGCAAGGTCATCCTGGAAGAGGAAACCGTAGCCAAGCGGGAAAAAACTCTCGAGCATCTGGAAGAGGGCTCGATCATGACCGGCACGGTCAAAAACCTCACCGACTACGGCGCCTTTGTAGACCTGGGCGGAATTGACGGGCTTCTGCACATCACCGATATGTCGTGGGGACGGCTCACGCATCCTCGCGACCTGGTCCACGTGGGCGACCAGATTCAGGTAAAAGTTCTCAAGTTTGATCGCGAGAAGTTGCGCGTCTCTCTGGGATTCAAGCAGCTTACCCCTGATCCCTGGCTGGATGCGGCAGAGCGTTATCCCATCGGCGCCCGAGTTCGGGGGCGGGTGTTGAGTGTGACTGACTACGGCGCTTTTGTAGAGCTGGAGCAGGGCATTGAAGGGCTTGTGCATGTGAGCGAGATGTCCTGGTCCAAGCGCATGAAGCATCCCTCAAAGCTGGTGAACGTGGGCCATGAGATTGACTGCGTAGTGCTGAACGTGAACCCGCAGGAGCGCCGCATCTCTCTCGGACTCAAGCAGCTCGAGTCCAACCCCTGGGAGCGGCTGCACGAGAAATATCCCCTTAACTCCACGGTCGAAGGCCGCGTGCGCAACCTTACCGACTTCGGCGCCTTCATCGAAATCGAAGATGGAATTGACGGTCTGGTCCACGTAAGCAATCTGAGCTGGACCAAGCGGGTGAAACATCCGTCAGAGGTTTTGAAGAAAGGCGAGAAAGTGAAGGCCGTAGTGCTGGGCATCGAGCCCGAACAGCGCCGGCTTTCCCTGGGAGTCAAACAACTCCAACCGGATGCGTGGGAGACCTTTTTCAACACTCATCGCATTGGTGATGTGGTGCACGGGAAAGTTCTGCGCATGGCCCAGTTCGGCGCGTTCGTTGAAATCGCCGAAGGCGTGGAAGGACTATGCCACAACTCTGAAGCCACCGATTCTGAAGGCCATCCGATCAAGCTGGAAGCTGGTCAGGAGCACGACTTCAAGATCATCAAGATGAACGCTGAAGAGAAAAAAGTCGGCCTGAGCCTGCGCGCAGTAGGCGAAGAAGCCAGCCGCGCAGACGTCGAGGCGTATAAGCACCCAGCCTCCAGCGCCACAGCAACCCTGGGCGACATAGTAAAACTGAAGCGCGCAGGCAACGATCAGGACTAACAACTAACTAACAATTGGCAGATAGCAACAGGCCGCCCGAAGGGCGGCCTTTTTGTTTGATCTGTGCCAAGAGCGTGGCATGTGGACAAATAGTGTGCGCTGTGGCCGTGTCACAAGCCTTTCAAACCTCATGCCCCTACGGCGCCGGATGCGTCTACGGGGTACAGATGCGTAAAAGCGGGTGACAATGACAGCAGAATGCGGAACCTAGCCAAGCGCTCGCGTCCCACTGGAGAGCTCACTGCTAGGGCTTGCCGCGTAAGGGCTAGGTTGTCGAAAACGCCCACGCCTAACGGCGGGGAGGGGCGTTCAAACGTTTCCCATTGCTCGGATTGTTGCGCCCGGG
>DATDGH010000481.1:0-4319 GCA_036522215.1 Candidatus Angelobacter sp.
TCGGAAGCAAGGGCTTCCTTGCGCAGTCCCCTTGAGTGCAAGGACCGGCCGGGGAATCGCTGGCAGCTCGAACACAAAGTCTTTGGTAGCCTGATGGAGTCGAGGAAGCGGAAGCAGGCTCTGCTGGAGAGCAACCTGCCAAGGAATACTCGACCCGACTCATCAGACCGATGTGTCACCAGGGGAATGGCCCAATGGGGATTCCCCTTTTTGCTGATCGACCACAAGTGACCATCGGGAGATAGATCGGCATGCCTTAGAAAACTCAGGCGGCAGCCGAGGTTGCTGTTTGGGCCGCGGCGGCCATGCGCAGTTGAAACGGCTGCCGCTTTTGTCCACGGCCAGCAGATAATTTTCCGCGTAAATTGAAATGTCAAAACCGATGCGCAACTCCTACGCTGCCATGCTTCAACTCACACAAAACAAAAGACCTTTGCCCCAAGGCAATGAGACAGGCAAACTCACGCCTCGACTCATCTATTAACAACATATCTAAAGTAATATAAATTAGTACTTGACAACATAAATAAATATATGTTCTACTGAAGATGGAGCCCCTAGGGGTTGCCGTAGTATTTTGATCTTTGACAACTGAATAGAGACTTTCGCGCCTGCGATTCACATCGCGGACGGCCCGGAGAAGTGTAGTCGGCGCTCGCGCAAGCGAGGGCGAGCGCCGAGGGAGAAGTGTGGGCATGAGCATTTACTGAATTTGCGCGTGCAGCCGGAGCAGTGTGTCCGGCTTCCGCCGCCTTTAACCGTTTGTCCCGCGACAGACACGGAACAAAAAAGCCCTCAAAAAGCAACTAAGTCCTGGGTTGCCAACAGCTTGCGCAGATGTCACGGATGCAGCATAGGTCTTTTTGTAAAAAGTGTACTTACTGGTTAACACCCTGGCTCATCCCCAATGTTTTGTGCGGGTTGCCGAAGCTCCGCTGTGGCGGATGTCCTTCGTGGCTGAAGGTTTGGGTTCCCTGTGGCCTGTGGCCTATGGCCTGTGACCTAACTTTTTGGGTTCCCTGTGGCTCTGCTTAAAAAGTAGCGCTACCAAAACCCCTCCCGCTACCTCTGCCGCTACCCAGTTTTCGCTGATGACAAAAGAGTTAGAGGCATGGTAGCGGCAGTAGCGGCAAAAAGGCCTTTTCTGAAAAATGGGTGCAAATTTGGCAAAATTGCACCATAAAAAGTGCAGCTTAATTTCGGTTTTTGTAAATCTGCGGCAGTCTGCGTGAATCAGCGGCTGGAATGGTGTTGCGGTTGATTTTGCTGTTGGTCTGAGCTGATCTGAGCCAGGTACGGTTTCCTTGAGCTTCTATGATCCCACCGTGGGTTGGAATTTCTCACCTGACCCACCTACAATCTAACTGGAACATCACAGTCAAGCCATGCACAGGCCCAACATTGCCATCCTGCAATTACTTCTCGCGCTTTGCTGCGCCGTAAACATTACGGCGCAGGACTCGAGCTCTAGTCCACCCAAACAACCGCTTCGCCGAAGCACGGAAGCTGCCAAAGCGGCAGAAGCCGAAGGGCAGGACTTCCTGTTTCAAAAGCATGACGTCAAGAGCGCCATCGAGAGTTTCAAGAAAACAACCCAGCTTGATCCCTGGTATGCCCACGGACACTTCATGCTGGGGGTGGCTTACATGCAGGCGCAGAACTGGGACCATGCGCAATGGGCTTTTGAGGCGGCGTCCAAGGTGGATCCGGACGATCCCCAGGCATGGCTGGGCATCGGGTCGGCCCTGAACGAGCAGAAGTCCTATGTTGAGGCGCAGAAGGCGCTCACACACTCCCTGGACCTGAAGCCGGAGTCGGCGGAGGCCCATTACGAACTGGCGCGCAGCTTGTGGGGGCTGCAAAAATTGGAGCCTGCGGAAACTGAGGCGAACCGAGCCATTGAGCTGAACAAAGACTACGTCAGCCCGCATGTTTTGATGGGTAACATTTATCTGGACCAATCTGATCCGGACGATGCCATCGCCGAATTTCGGGAGGCCCTCCGCCTGGAACCCCAGGGGCCTCAGGCAAACGCGCTGAAACAGAACATCGCGGAGATCCAGAGAGCATTAAATCAAACGTCACAGACTAAGAAGCCGTAACTTTGAATCCACTCATGCGGCGAACTCTCATCCTGAATGTGATGCTGGTGACCGGCTGCCTGTGTTTTGCGCAATGGGAGCAGCAGGAGAGCGGCACGGAGGCGCAGTTGCGCGGGATCAGCGCAGTTTCCTCTCGCGTAGCGTGGGCCAGCGGAACAAAAGGCACGGTGCTGCGGACGGTGGATTCCGGCAAGCACTGGGCGCGAGTGGGAGTGGACGGAGCGGAGGCGCTGGATTTCCGTGATATTCAGGCATTCGATGAAAAGACGGCATTCGCCCTGAGCGCCGGTCCGGGAGAGCAGTCGCGGATTTATAAGACTGCCGATGGCGGCGCGCACTGGCAGCTTCAATTCACCAATCGCGAGCCAAAAGCCTTTTACGATTGCTTTGCTTTCTGGGACCGCAAGCATGGAATCGCGCTGAGCGATTCGGTTGAGGGAAGCTTCCTGCAGTTGAAAACTGAGGACGGCAAACACTGGCAGCCGCTGCATCCTCGCCAGTTGCCGGCCGCATTGCCCGATGAGGGCGCGTTTGCCGCCAGCGGCACATGCCTGATAACTCTGGGCAAAAGCGATGCCTGGTTCGCCACCGGCGGCCCGGCAGCGCGAGTCTTCCATTCAGGCGATCGCGGGCAGACCTGGACAGTCAGCATAACTCCGGTGCGCAGCGGCGCTGCTTCCCAAGGCATTTTTTCCCTCGCCTTCTCGGACAGCAAGAGCGGAGTGGCGGTGGGTGGAGACTATAAAGATCCCGCCGGCACAGCGGATAATGCGGCGATTACCAATGATGGCGGCAGGAGTTGGGCGCCTGCAGCTAAAAATCCCTCGGGCTATCGTTCTGCCGTAGCCGTTGTCCCCGGTCCGTCGCCAACCTTGATTGCGGTGGGTACCACAGGATCAGATTATTCCATGGATGGCGGCAGGACCTGGCAGGCACTGGATGCAGGAGAATACAACGCGGTGAGCTTTGCCGGTCCGGATGCGGGATGGGCGGTCGGCCCAAAGGGCAAGATCGCTCATTTCACTAAGATTCCGGAAAGACCTTGAATTTGTTTCTTTCGTCCTCTGCTTCCTGCTTTCCCTGTGTGTCCAAGGCCTTTGGTTCTGGGTTTCAGCTGTGATAGAACAGGAATTGCCCTATGCCAACCTCAACCCTGGTTGAAATTACGAATATTCAATCTGATCGCGCGCGCTGGCATTGTGATCAATTGGAGCGCGGCAACGTTCTGTTCTTCCGCTCTGTGCCGTTCGATTTGCCGCAGGCCGACCGTGATTTCCTGCTGTCGCAGAAGCAGACTGGTTCACGCTTTCACAAAAATATTTCTTACCGTCCCACCCGGGACCTCCTGAAAGGCGTCTCGTCTGATTCTCCTGACCGTGAACGGCTGCACCAGGTGATGAGGAATTTTTCCAGGCAGACAGCAGAATTTCTTCGCAGTTTTCTTGCCCCCTACGCGGGAAAGCTGAACATGGATTTTGCCAGCTTTCGTCCGCTGCAGGAGAAGAGCCGCGATCTGCCTCTGCATAAGCGCAATGACTTGTTGCACGTGGACGCCTTTCCTACGCGGCCCACGCGGGGGGCGCGCATTCTGCGCTTCTTCGTCAATATCAATCCCTCAGTCGGACGCGTGTGGAATGTGGGCGAAGCCTTTGATGCCTTCATGCCAAGGCTGGCCATGGCGGGGAAGATTTCGCCGCCGTTTCGGGGCGCAATTGCTCGCGGCGCCATTCGTGCAGCGGCCAGAATCGGGGTGCCGGTGGCAGACCGTACGCGCTACGATGAATACATGCTTTACCTGCATGACTGGCTGAAAGAGAATGCCGACTTCCAGCAGAACTCCCCCAAACAGCAATTGATATTTCCTCCCGGCAGCGCGTGGATGGTCTATACAGACGGAGTTCCCCATGCGGCACTTTCCGGCCAGTACGCTCTGGAGCAAACTTTCATTGTCCCTATAGAAGCTTTCGTGACTCCGGAAGTCGCTCCGGTGCGGGTGCTGGAGACAATCACAGGCATGGAGATGACGGGCTAATTACGAAATTCTCAGCGAGAACCACGCTGTCTCTCATTGCAACGAAAACAAAATTCTCGTAATCGTGCGCGTAAGAAAGCGATTCCTGATATCCTCGCCTCCTCGCTTCCCACATGAGTCCAATTACATTGAGCATTCTGCTGGGGTTGACGGCGGCGGCGGCGAACGGTTTTGGCGGCGCCGTC
>DATDGH010000482.1:0-4071 GCA_036522215.1 Candidatus Angelobacter sp.
ATATTTGCGATTCACAGGGTTTTCGAAAGCATCAAAGGGGGCGGGTGTGTTACAAGAGCGCGCAGCACAATGGCGGGCTAGGCATATGACATATCATATATAAAAACTCCGCAAACTCATAGACCGCAATACCATATTCCCATTATGGTACACACTATATTACATGTTTTATATGTTAGTATCTACGGCACTCTGTTGACCAACAACAGATGCGAAAGGAAATTTCAATATGGCACAGCCATTTGGGCTGGAATATCTGGAACCCATGTCACTTGATGAAAGAGACTTGACCACTGTACAAGGCGGCCAAAACTGCGTACTTGTTGACACTTTTCACACGAAATCAAAAACCCACACTCTCGAGCTGGTTTGCGACGACTAAATCCGCAAATCACATAGCGTTCCCATTGTTCTGCCTCCGGGCGCGAATGCGCCCGGAGCATTACAGGTCTTTGTTGGACAGGCCCTTATGATTCTGATCATCACGCAATCGATCGATCCGCATGCCGAATTTGTAATTGCTGCGCTGAAGCGGCGGCACGCTCAGTATGTGCGGGTAGATACCGACAGTCCTCCTGCGCAGTCCCCAAAGACACTGCGCTTTTCTAATGGTTGGTCGGCGTCAGCTCACAATCAAGATGGTGAGAAGGTGGATTTCGAAGATATTCGAGTCATATGGAATCGCCGGCATTCCAAGCCGACCCGCTATGCAGAGATGAGCGCGGATGACGAGCGGTTTGCCTACCGCGAGTACAAACACTTTCTGTCCGGCTTGTGGCACATGCTGCGGGACCGATTCTGGATCAATCAGGTTCAAGCTACGGAAGCGGCAGAGAATAAACCCAACCAATTGGCTATCGCGCAGTCTTTAGGGCTCGAGATTCCAAGGACGTTGATGACCAACGACCCTGCTGAGGCATTCTCGTTTTGGGAGGAGTGTGACGGCAGAATTATTTATAAGACATTTCATCCGACAATTCGCTGGAACAGCGATGGAAGAGCGCTCGCCGTTTACACGACCCCAGTCCAGAAAGCTGATCTGATTTCCCGGGGCGACGATATTTGTCTGACGCCGTGCATTTTCCAGGAGTACGTTGAAAAACAGACAGAATTAAGAATTACGGTCGTGGGAACCAGGATATTTGCCGCGGAAATCAACACGCGCAATAGCACGCGAGCTCGGGACGATTGGCGGCGCTATGACTACAAGAACACCATTTATCGTCCCTACACGTTACCTGAATCGGTGAGTGATCTGCTTCACAAATTGATGAAGCGCTTGAATCTTGTTTTCGGATGTATCGATATGGTGGTCACGCCGGACAATCGCTTTGTCTTTCTTGAAATCAATCCCATGGGCGAATGGCTTTGGATCGAAAGAAACACGGAATTGCCGCTGCTCGCGCATTTTACCGAGATGTTGATTCAGGGTAGCGAGACGTACCCGGAGCCCGCCCAGCCCCTCGCACTCTCGTCTGTGATGGAGAAGGCGTGAATGAGAAGACATCTTGCATGTGTGATGAGCCGGGACTCTCTTGGTTGCGGGCCAGCCGCATTGGCGACCGTAGCCCGCCACTACGGACTATTTGTGAGTCCGGAGGCATTGCGAGAGCATCTGGACACAGACCTCCAGGGCACAAGCCTCCCGCACTTGCGGAGAGTGGCAGAGGAGCTGGGGTTTTCAGCTTCGTGCGGCCGGGTCAAAACCAACACCTTTGATAAGATTCCCTTGCCGGCGATTGCCCACTTCTCGGACACGCCAACGGGACATTTAGTAGTAGTCCATAGGATAAGCCAAGGTGATGTTACTATCGCTGATCCAGCCAAAGGGCTAGCCTGGCTGCCCCGCGATGAGTTCCTGAAACGCTGGAGCGGTCATGTAGTATTACTTTCTCCCTCCTCTCGCTTTCTTCCAAACCAGGCACCGGAGCCGCCTTTGGTCGAACTCCTCCGGATCGCGATGAGAGAACGAAGAGCAATAGGCCTGTCTCTTGTTCTTACACTATTTACAGTAGGATTGGGATTTACGATATCGTTTTTGACCGAGAAGGTCCTGGACGTGGTCATCCCTCGCTCGGACTTGCGGTTGCTGTACCTTTTGAGTGCTGGAGCATTGGGAGTAATCGGGTTCCGGTCGCTTGGTGTAGTTCTCAGGCAGGTGCTGCTCGCGTACATGGGATACAGAATGGAGACCTCTCTTTGCCTGCCTTATATGCAGCACGTTCTCTCCCTGCCCCTTAAATTCTTTGACAAGCGGGCAACCGGTGATATTTTTTCCCGGACCAATGATGTGAGCTCTATCAGTAGCGCCATCAGCGGGCCGCTGATTTCATCTCTTCCAGATATGTTGTTCCTCATTCTGTCAGCCTTCCTGCTGTTCTCGTACAACGTGCAGCTGACGCTGACCATTCTGTGCTTTATGCCGGTACTTGCAGCTGTAGTATTGCTGTTTCTCAAACCGCTAGTCCGAAAAGAGCGCGAAATCAAAGTGCAAATGAGTGAATGGGCAAACCGGTTTATTGAAAACTTACAAAGCATCAAGACGCTGAAAGCATTTGTTAGTGAATCCTTTGCCTTCGGCCGCACGAAACAGCCCTATCTGACAATGCAGGACCGGATCAGAGAACGCACAATTCTGTCTGAGATACTGGGAACGATCGGCGGATTCCTGACTGGTGGTGCCTCCATCGCGCTGCTTTTCGTGGGAGCGCGCCTTGCTTTTCAGGGCCATCTGACGATTGGACAGATGATGTTTTTCTTTTCTGTATCAGGCTTGTTTTTGGGGGTTGTCGATCGCCTTTCTCCTTCTATCAGCTCATTGCAGGAAGCCATGATTGCTGTCGAACGCCTGCGCGAGATTAAATGCCTTGAGTCGGAAGAAAACCATGGAAAACAAACCCAAGCATTGCCCGTTGCAGGCAAAGGCCAGATCGAATTTCGCGATGTAACATTCTCTTATACCAGCGGAAACCCCGTACTTTCCCGCCTCGATCTGAAAGTTTGCGCCGGCGAGTGGCTTGCCATTCTCGGCGAAACAGGTTCAGGAAAGACAACGTTGGCGAATTTGATGCTAGGCCTGTATTTGCCGTGCCAAGGGGACATTTTCGTCGAAGGCATATCCGTTGGCAACCTTGATCATGGATCTTTGCGAAGGCATTTTGCAATTGTTTTTCAAGAGGCAGGCTTGATGAGCGGGACCATCCGGGAAAACCTGACTCTGGGCAGCCCGGATATCACCTTGGAACAGATTCAAGACGCAGCCACACTCGCCTGCATTCATGACTTCATCATGGGACTGCCTAAACGATATGAACAGAATGTCGGGCCCCTGGGAACGTTGTTGTCCAGCGGTCAGCGACAACGTATTGCGATCGCGCGTGCGCTTTTGCGCGACGCGCCGGTTTTGATACTTGATGAAGCAACAAGCAACTTGGATATGTGCACCGAGCGTAGCGTCCTGCAAAATATTCGAAGGAGGCGCCGGAGGCAGACGACCATTGTGATTACCCATCGTTTACCCACAGCTCTTTTGGCGGATACGATTATCGTCATGGAGTCGGGCATCATTACTCAGAAAGGAACACACGATGAATTGAGTCGTGCGGGAGGAAAGTATCAAGCGCTGTGGGATGCCCTGGGGCCCGTTCGCGAGCAGCCGCTTTCGGCTGATAGAGCTCCGGAACCATGGATGCTAGCTGAAGATGGCGTAGCGAAGAGCTAGCTTCCAATTTCACACCCTCTCGCGAACCTGAGGAAGAACCAGTGCTCAGCCAAAGCACTGGGTCTCACTCTGACTGGAATAACTTCCGGATTGAAGGGAACGGGTGTACGAATAAGCGCTTGGTGAAGGAGTAATTATCAATGAACAGCACTCTGCCGCCTCTCTTTTCGGCATGGATGAGTGAACTGCTTGGGGGCGACATCCCGTCCGAAACTTCGGCAACCTGCAACCATTGCGCGATGCTGGCTCAAGATGGGCTAGCCTCTCAGGAAGCTCTTGTTTTTCGTCCCGACACGAAATGTTGCACATATTTGCCGATGCTATCCAACTTCCTGGTAGGGCGAATCCTC
>DATDGH010000483.1:0-2480 GCA_036522215.1 Candidatus Angelobacter sp.
GCAAGCGGGAGATCAGCTGGTCCAGGAATTGCGCACGCTGTCTTTCCATACCATCCGCCGGACGCGATAGTTGCAGATCTAAAGTTGCCACATGCTCAGTTTGGAATCCCGGGTAGATCGAGAGCACACGTAGCATGCTGCGCCCCAGCAAGCCTGCTCCAACCAGCAAAGTGAGCGTGATGGCAACCTGTCCGGCGACAATCATGCGCCCTGTACGCTGGCTGCGAATGCCAACTCCTTGTCCGCGACCACCCTCTGCCAGCCCTGTTCGTGCTTCGCCGGCGGTTGCACGCACGGCTGTAAAGGTTCCCAGACCGCCCGCTACCAGGACGGTGAGACCGAGCGCAAACAACAAAACCGGCAGATTCACTGAGATTTCATCAAGACGGGGAATGTTGGAAGGCGCCAGGGCCAGCAAAAGTCGCACGCCAAAACGAGCTGCGAGTATGCCCAGGCAACCGCCAAGGCCGCAAAGCAGGAGGGCTTCCGCCAGAAACTGCCGGATCAATCGCCAGCGTGACGCTCCCAGAGCAGTGCGTACTGCCAATTCACCTGCACGTGCCGAAGCCTGCGCCAGTGAAAGGTTCATTACATTCGCGCATGCTACCAACAGCAACAAGCCAGCCACTCCTAACACCACCAGCAAGGCTGGTTTCACTTGAGTGGTCAAAGCCTCGCGCAATGGTAGGACAGCTGCGTCTACCATGGTTATATCGTTTGGCCCATATTGCTGCTGAATCCGGCGGGCGATTCCTGAAATCTCGGTCCGCGCTTCACTCAAGGACGCGCCATCCCGCAAACGTGCGATCGCGCGCCAGTTATGTGCGCTCCGGCTCGGTAAGTGCACCTCGACTTCACGTGGCATCCAGATCTGGCTGTCCTCGGGGAAGTGGAATCCCGGCGGCAATACGCCGATGACGGATACGGGAATCTTCGAAACCGAAAGCTTCACCGTGCTCAGATCGGCGGCTTGATGCAGATGTTGCTGCCAAAAGCCATAACTCACCAGCGCGGCTTGAGCAGCGCCAAAGTGCTGGTCCTCGGAAGCGAAAATCCGTCCCAGAACCGGCGCTATACCCATCACGGCAAAAAAGTCCTTGGAAACAGAAGCCACTACAATCCGATCAGGCTGGTCGCCAACAGTAACGGTTTCCTCGCCGGAACCGAACTCGACCATGCCCTGAAGTGATCGTGCCTGATCGCGTATGTCGTCAAAATTCGGGTCGGCAAATGCCAGCTGATTGCCGTGGGAGTCTACTTCCCATACCCGCACGATCTGGTCAGGCTTGTCATAGGGAAGCGAGTGCAACAGGACGCCATAAACCACGCTGAAGATAGCAGTACTGGCGCCAATGCCCAAAGCCAGAGTGAATACCGAGACAACAGCATAAACAGGGTTCTTCCACAGCACCCGCATTCCGTAGCGGAGGTCCTGCCTGAGTCGCTCCATCCACCCCAGACCCCAGGCTTCACGAGTGGCGTCTTTAATCAAGCCCTCGTTGCCGATTTCGCGGCGGGCTGCGGATTCAGCGTCCGCGCGACCCTGGCCGCGCTCCATGTGCTCCCTGGCAGCCATGCGCAGATGAGTCTGGATTTCTTCATCTAATTCTTTTTCCCGTCGGGAACGCCGCCAGAATTTGAAGTTCATGCTTCCTCCTTGGCCGCAGGATTCAGAATTCCGGTGATGGCCTGCAAAAGCTCTGACCATCGCGAGCGTTCGGCAGAAAGCTGCTTCTTCCCCGCCGCGGTCAAGCGGTAAACCTTGACCCGTTGTTTGTTTTCAGAGACTGTCCAGTCAGAGGCCACCCACTTCTGCTTCTCCAGGCGATGCAGCGCCGGATAGAGAGATCCGGTGTCCACGCGCAGCCGCTCGCCGGAGTTCAGCCGAATGGCCTGGCTGATGCCGTAGCCATGCTGTGGTCCCCAAAGGAGTGTTTGCAGGATCAGCAAATCAAGCGTGCCCTGCAGCAGCTCAATGCGGTTCTGGTATCGTTCGGAGGAAGGCATGTAGATATCCTACATCCGTGGCTGTAGCGTGTCTACTACCCGGACGTGAAGTTGAAACTAATTACCTCAGCGCATGGCCAATCGGCCACAGCTCTATCGGCATCTTTCTTCCGGCAACTTTGCAACGCATAATGCCTGCTGCAACACATTAAAATCGCGCCAGGCTCCTCCCCCTGCCCGCCATCTTTGCTCCTTCGGGAGCATCGATAGCCGGAGAACAGTCTGTAACCAGAAGTCTTTTGACGGGTTGCGAGCTGACCGAGAATTGAGGTCGAGATGTACCCCGCAACCTACACCCGTCGAAGTGGCCGGATTGCAAAACGCATACCAGTCACTCTCCGTTGGCAGCCACCAGGTTGTGATGTCCAGGACGATCCTGCAGAAACGGCCCTGCTGAGCAAGCACGGCTGCAGCGTCGTTTGTCAGCACCGCTTGAAAATCGGACACGAAGTGTTTGTCCTGTGCCCGG
Source organism: Candidatus Angelobacter sp. (assembly GCA_036522215.1). Lineage (GTDB taxonomy): Bacteria > Acidobacteriota > Terriglobia > Terriglobales > Acidobacteriaceae > Angelobacter. Next base: position 2,477 of record DATDGH010000483.1, read on the forward strand.
ATCG
>DATDGH010000484.1:0-2732 GCA_036522215.1 Candidatus Angelobacter sp.
GTTGGTGACCCAGGCGCAGTCACAGACAACATTCTCGCTGCTGCTGATCGGCGTCTTTGCGGTAATTGCTGGAGTGCTGGCCGGAGTGGGACTCTACGGTGTGCTTTCGACTGCCGTACGGCAACGTACCGCAGAAATCGGCGTTCGCATGGCTCTCGGCGCTGGACGCCAGAGCATCTTCCGTCTCATTGTCGGCCAGGGGCTTGGCCTGAGCGCACTCGGACTGGTTATCGGCATCATCGCCGCACTGCTGCTCACGAGACTGATGACGACGATGCTCGTCGGCGTGAAGCCCACCGATCCGCTCACATTTGGCGCCATGGCGCTGCTGTTCCTGGCAATCGCGACAGCATCATCCTGGATTCCGGCAAGCCGCGCCGCCGGAATAGACCCAAACAAAGCGCTGAGAGAGGAGTAAATCCTTATACCGTTTTAGCTAATAATGTGCCGAAAAGACTTGTATCAGGGCACGAGTTCACAGGTTGTGGAAAAATGCACTTTGCGCAGCAAGATTTGTATCAGGGCATGACTTTCAGTCGTGCCGCGCGGACCTTTAGTCCGCGTTAATAGCTTTGAAAATAAATCACTTCCTTGCTGCCGCAGGCCGGCGCGTATCCCGCAAAGCGGGAGGAGCGCTCTTCCGACCTGTCCCGGCGTGCCGTGGAAGGCCTGCGCGCAGCTCCCGGTGTCGGAGCGGAGCGCATTAAACAAATCGGCACACTATTTCTAAAAACGGTCTAGCCCAGCGCGCAACCGTCTGGGCTCAGTTAGTTCCGCCCTTTCAGGGTTGTGGCAGCGTGAATCCATCTGCATAGCATGCCTGCAGTGGGAATCTTCGTCCGAGTTGTTTTTTAATTCGTGGTTCCGGTTGGATACCAATTCGCCCTGACATTTCATTTTTGTTACATGATTCCGGGATCAACCGCTCAACACAAAACGGCGAAACTGGCGGACTGACGATGCTCCAGCCCGCATAGCGGGCGGCATTTACTGAGCCCACCGCGTTACAAGGCCCGGCACGCGCCGGTTTTGCGTGTGATGGGCGGTTAGCGGTGGGTAACGAATAAAAATGCGACAGAGCCCCGCCCTACCCTGAAGATATTTGGGGCCTTGAACGGCATTTCAGGTAGGGCGGGGCGGCACGCATTGCGGCTCCGGGCTATACAATGTCCGTGGTTCGGAGGAAAGCGTGTCTCATACGTTTGCCCGCATCCATATCCATTTGATCTTCAGCACAAAGCACACTATTTCTAAAAACGGTCTAGCCTCCCCAAAAATCAAATGATTCGTCGTAACGTATGCATTTCAGTCAATTCTGATGCTCAATTCCTGAGAGCATGCAATCGCGAAGTTCCAGTTATGGACTTCCCATATCTTAATTACTGCGTTGCAATACTGACTGCCTCTTAGGCTGCAGCGGATTTCTTGCCCTTCTTCGGCGTGGCAATCTTGGCGCGCGCTCTCGGCACCGGCGATTCGCCCTGGACAGGATGGCCAGAACTAATCGTTCTACGGTGGTGCGCGATTGTCCGCTTAATGTAAGCAGCCTTTTCAGCGTCTGTCATTTCGGGAGACAGGTGATTGCGGCGCCGGGCACGCGGGAGTACCCGCGGTTGGACCTCGTCGAGAAGCTCTTCAAGATCCTCAAGCTCCGTGCTTTGCAGGAAAAGGAATAGCCGGCGGTCAACGATCGCCATCGCTTCTTCCGTGCCATTCACTGCAAGCATATTGGGCACGACCAGCGCCTGGCGTTGCACCTCATCGAAGCTTTTAAGGACAGCCGTAAGCTTGGATTCATTCAAATCGATGGGCTTTCGCTTTGGATTTGGCGGCTGCTTCACGGAGCTCCGGATTGGACCAGGGCGATATTTCAATATACCTGAATCTGCCGGCCACCGCAGGCTCGATCTCCTCGAGGTAGTCTTCCTGTGACCACGCGCCGACGATAACCACCTGGATGCTGCGTCGTTCAGAAAGAAACGCCAGGTCGAACAGAAGGTTCTCCTTGGTTCCTCTGTCGAGTAATTGAAAGTTATCCAACACAACCCGGGGTGGACGCTTGATGCGAGAGATTAGGTGAGCAACTTCCGAGGCATTCTTCAAGTCGATCGTAACCGACTGCATCATCTGCTCCATTTCGCCCTCGGCGCCTGCCTCCACACCAATGGAGCCAATGCCGAATTTGACGGTCGTAGACGCCTTGCCTCTTCTCTTTTTTTCAACCAGCAAAGCATATCCAAGACTGGATAACAGAACTCGGTAAATCTGCGCCCGCTTAAAACCGGGACGGCATCCAATGTAGATAAAATCGGCCGTGCCAAGCTGTTGGGTCAGCAGCACCGTCTTGCCAAGATGCGGTGGGCCATAGATCACTAAGTTATTACCTGATGCCAAAGCGCTGGAAATTGCTTTTTCGATGCTTGGCCTTGAAGCATAGAACGGATCATTGAAGGAATCCTTAATGTCAGCTGCGGAGCTCGCCCGCTGTGGGCATCTCCGAGTTATTTTTTAATTCACGGTTCCGGTTGGATACCAATTCGCCCTGACATTTCATTTTTGTTACAAGATTCCGGGATCAACCGCTCAACACAAAACGGCGAAACTGGCGGACTGACGATGCCCCAGCCCGCATAGCGGGCGAAATCTACTGAGCCCAGTGCGCAAGCGCTGGGAAAAAGATGGAGATAAGAATGAGCCCCGTAAAGGGGCGACACGTAGTCGTGGTTGATCAT
>DATDGH010000485.1:0-5837 GCA_036522215.1 Candidatus Angelobacter sp.
ACTTCCAACAGCCACACGGACCGCATTCGCTTGTACTGGCTGGACTAGAAGCGGGGCAAGTGGGAGTTCGTGGGCGGACAGACCTGGGGCCTGCAAACCCCCAATCGGGTAGGAGTTTCACCCAATCCTGCCGATCTTTCGCTGGGATACCACGAAGATGCGGGAATCGGCGTAGGGTACAACTACACCCGAGCGGCCGAGTTCCGCGTCGGCTATCACTTCAACGATCACTTTGTGTGGGCGGTTGCGGCCCAGAACCCGGACCAGTTTACAAACGGCGAAGTCATCTTCCCCGCCGCCTTCAATGCGCAGTTGGGTGGGCAGTTTGACGCGGCCAACCAAACCACTACCCCCAACGTCGGCCCGGACGTGCTGACCAAGATCGCGTTTGATCACGACTTTGCCGGCGGCCACCACTTCCACTGGGAAGGCGGCGCCATGGAAACCGCGATCAAGGTGAGCGTGCTCGCCCCAAGCAACACCACATCAGCGGCATTTACCTCCCACACCAAAGTGGGTGGCGGCGTTTTTGGCGATGTCCTGGTTGATCTGTTCAAAGGCTCCGAAGGCCGCAATATCAGGTTTGTGGCCAGTGGCATGTGGGGCAACGGCATCGGGCGGTATCTCAATGCTCTGGCGCCAAACGCGATGGTACATCCGATCAACGGCTCGGGCACGACCTGCGCCATTGTCGGAGCCGTGGCTACGGGTTGCGATGCTGCTATTTCATTGATCCACTCCGGCGACATGGTTGCCGGGTTTGAGTTCCTGCCCCATCCCAGGTCCCAGTTCGGCGTCTATTACGGTGGCGCGTATGCGCAACGCAACTTCAACATAGACACAACCTCAACAGCGGCGACCCAGCCGTTTATTGGCTTTGGCTTCCCCAATTCCGCAGCGCCCATCCGCCAGGGTTCGGCCAACAACAACAACCGCGCCGTTCAGGAAGGAACCATCGATTGGACCCAGACTTTCTGGAAAAACCCACAGTATGGCGCTGTTCTGCTGGTTACTCAGGCTTCCTACGTGACCCGTGCACCCTGGTTCGTGTCTGCGGGCGCACCCAAGAATGCACACCTCTTAATGGGTTATGTGAGCCTGCGTTATGTACTGCCATAGCGGTGAACAAGGAGAGGAGAAACCTATGAGACTACTCAAAAAACTTTGCTTCTTCTTGTTGGCGTCCGGACTGGCGCTGGGGCAAGCTAATTCGCCCAGCGGAAGCGGACAGACCGGCACCGATTCCGTCGCAGACCAACTGAAAGCCCTGCGCGAAAGCATTGCTCAACATCAAAAACAGATCACAGAGCAGCAAGAGCGTATTAACTCCTTGAAACAGGAACTGAACAACGGCAGCCCGGCGCCGGCGCCACGTTTGCTGGATGCTAGCCTCACCACCAGCAGCAGCGCCGCCCAGCCGAATCCTCAGCCTGTTTCCACCGCACCTGCGCAGGAGACGGAGCGCAAGGAGTCGCCATTGTCCTTCCGCATTGGCGCGGCAGAGTTTACGCCCGGCGGGTTTGTGGATTTTGAAAACGTCTTTCGCTCCACCAACACCGGCAACGTCGCTGCCACCAGCTTTGGCAGTATTCCGTTCAGCAACGCCGTTCCTGGCCATCTGACGGAATATCGTTCCACTGGCCAGTATTCGCGGTTCAACATTAAAACCCATGCCAAGTTCGGCGAGAACGACATCACTGGCTACGTTGAGTTCGACTTTAACGGCAACGATCCGGCCAACGTCTTTGTCACTTCCAACAGCCACACCGACCGCATTCGCCTCTACTGGCTGGACTTGAAGCGGGGCAAGTGGGAGTTCCTGGGCGGTCAGACCTGGGGCCTGCAAACTCCCAACCGCATCGGAGTTTCGCCCAATCCGGCAGACCTGTCTCTGGGCTACCACGAAGATGCAGGCATCGGCGTAGGCTACAACTACACGCGCGCGGCGGAGTTCCGGGCAGCGTATCACTTCAACGATCACTGGGTCTGGGCTATAGCCGCGCAGAACCCGCAGCAGTTCAACAATGGCGAAGTAGTATTCCCGTCTGTTTTCAATGCCCAACTGGGCGGACAGTTTGATAACGCCGCCGTTCCCGGCACGCCCAACCTGGCTCCAGATCTGCTGACCAAGGTAGCCTATGACGGCGACTTTGCCGGAGGTCATCATTTCCACTGGGAAGGTGGCGCCATGGAGACCACGAAAAAGATTGCTGTATTGCCCACAGCGATTGGGTCTCCGTTCAACTCTCATTTCATTGTGGGAGGCGGAGTTTTTGGCGACGTGCTGGTGGACCTGTTCAAAGGTTCGGAGGGCAGGAACATCAGGTTTGTCGCTAGTGGCATGTGGGGCTACGGCATCGGCCGCTATCTCAACGGCCTGGCGCCTGATGCAGTCGTCCAACCGATTCCAACCGGGGCAACCACTTTCGATGCGGCCATCTCCGGTGTTCACTCCGGTGACTTTGTGGGCGGGTTTGAGATCCTGCCTCATCCCAAGATGCAATTCGGCGTGTACTACGGCGGCATGTATGCCCAGCGCAATGCCTTCCCGGACCTCACTAAAGCCGGATTTCCGATCATCGGTTTCGGCGGAGTTAACTCCGCCAACAACAACAACCGCGCCGTCCAGGAAGGAACCATTGATTGGACACAGACTTTCTGGAAGAACCCGCAGTACGGGGCCGTTCTATTAGTAACCCAGGCCTCTTACGTCACCCGGGCGCCCTGGTTTGTGGCTTTGGGAGCACCCAAAAATGCGCACCTGGGCATGGGTTACGTGAGTCTGCGTTACGTCCTGCCGTAAACAACAACTTGCTTTTCAATCTAGAAGCGCCGGAATCCCGGCGCTTTTTTTGCGTGTGCCCGGCAGGGCGCACTCACTTGGAGGTGAAAGTCCTCTACACACCCGGCAAGGGTGTCCATCGCGAGGTGGAATCCGATTGATGGGACGGCACCCAACGCTGCTCCCGCAGTCTGCGAAGAGACAAATCTGAATGGCAAGTTTCACACCGCCGGTCGCTCAATGATCTCAGCTCCAGCGAGAGGCTCATTCGGCTTCATCCAAAAAGCCACAATAACGCCGAGAAGCAGCAGGCCCATACTGCCGATGAATGGAAGGCTGTAGTTTTTAGTCCGGTCGATCACGTAACCGGCCACCAGCGGTGAAACCGCTGCCGCCAGGGCGGACCCGACGTTCATGAGGCCGCTGGCGGCTCCTGAGTAACGCGGAGCGATGTCCATGGGGATGGCCCAGAACGGTCCAATCGTGCACTCCGCAAAGAAGAAGGCCCCGCTCAGGCAGAGTGCCACTAGGTTCATATAGCCGGACATCACGGCCGGGGTTATGAGACCGGATGAAGCCCTCAAGCCAATCACGATGACCGGCGCCATGAATGCGGCGGAGATCAGAAAGCAAACTATGATGATGTCCCGGCGCGCACGATTGCGATTTCGGGTGCGGTGCAGAATGTAATCGCTGACGATTCCGCCCAGCGTGTCGCCCAGCACTCCCGCGAGGAAAACGCCGGCTGAAAACAGCGCGGATTTTTTCAGGTCAAGTTTGTAGGTATTCTTGAAGTACTGCGGCAGCCACGTCAAATACAGCCAAAGGGTCCAGCCATAACAGAAATAGACGGCGGTGACCGGCGATATGCGTTTGATCAGCGGCCCCCAGGGCACCGGCTCTTTTGTCCTGGCCATCCTGGCCGCATAGCTCGGCAACTTCTGCAACTCTTGCTTGGTGATGCCAGGGTGTTGCGCCGGGTCATCTCTGAAATACGCCCACCACACTAGCGCCCAAACCAGGCTGCAACAGCCAAGTGCAATAAATGAACCACGCCATGAGGTCTTCCAAATAAGCCAGGCGACCAGCGGCGGGGTAAGTGTGTTTCCCAGCCGGGAAAAAGCATGGGTAATGCCCTGTACAAACCCGCGAAGGCTGGCGGGTGCCCAATCCGATAAAGCCCGCGTGGCCGTGGGAAATGTTGCTCCTTCTCCCAGCCCCAGAATCACACGCGCGACAATCATGGAAGCCAAGCCGCCCGCCAGACCCGTCATGATGGTTGCGCCCGACCAGATAATACCGCAAACGGTTAATGTCCGCCGCGCCCCGAAGCGGTCGCTCAGCCAGCCTCCATGCACCTGCAAAGCCAGATAAGCCCAGCCAAAGGCGGAAAACACCCAGCCCACCTGCTTGGGACTTAAATTGAGTTCTTTGGGAGTAGCAAACACCAGGCTTGCCGTGTTGACGTTGATGCGGTCAATGTAGGTCAGGCCATACATCAGGCAGACCAGAAAAAGCACGATGTTGGAGGCGGAAAAAACTCTTCGTATCGGATCAACTTCGGCAGAAGGAGAGGCGCGATTCAGCGAGGGCGTTGTCATTGTTTTAAGTCCGTTGCTAACTGCGAACTCAGGTCTATCTGATCCGTGAACTGGAAAGCGCTTCTTCAGCAACGCTGCTCTGAAGCACCGCTGGCTGATAATTGTTGAGCAGACTCTTAAGCGCTGCCGTTAGTCCGCCTGACTGATGGGGAATAGCGGCAAGCCGCAATCCCATTTCGACGCCGCTCAAGGTGCCGGCCAGCATGAGATCGTTGAAATGTCCCAGGTGACCGATGCGAAATGCTTTTTTGGCCAGCCTGGAGAGCCCTGTGCCCACAGACATATCAAAGTTCTCCAGGATGATCTCACGCAGCCGGTCCGCATCGTGTCCTTCCGGCACAAACAGCGCAGTCAAAGAGTTGGAGTACTCACGCGGGTCTTCGCACACAATTTCCAGACCCCAGGCCTGCGCCGCCGCGCGCGTGGCTTCCCCGTGCCGGACATGACGGGCAAAGACATTCGTGAGCCCCTCCTCGTTCAGCATGATCAGGGCTTCACGCAGGCCATAAATCAGGTTCGTAGCCGGAGTGTAAGGAAAAAAGCCGGAGCGGTTTGGCTTGAGCATCTCCTGCCAGTCCCAGTAATAGCGCGGCAGCTTCGCCGTCTTGTTAGCGGCCAGGGCCTTCTCAGAGATTGCGTTGAAGCTGAGTCCTGGAGGAAGCATCAACCCCTTCTGCGAGCCGCCAACGGTCACATCCACGCCCCACTCATCGTGGCGATAGTCAATGGAAGCGAGGGAGGAAATTGTGTCCACCATCAACAGTGCGGGATGGCGCGCCTTATCCATGCTGCGCCGGACCTCGGCAACCCGGCTGGTCACTCCGGTTGAGGTTTCATTGTGGACCACCATGACGGCCTTGATAGCGTGGCCCCTGTCGTCAGTGAGTCTAGCTTCTAGCTCGGCAGGAGAAGCGCCACGGCGCCAGTTGCCGGGAATGTATTCCACCTGCAAGCCCATCCTCACGGCAATGTCGCGCCAGAGGTTGGAAAAGTGACCCGTCTCAAACATGAGCACGCGGTCTCCCGGCGAAAGCGTGTTGACGATCGCTGCCTCCCAGGCTCCTGAACCCGAAGAGGGATAGATCACAACCGCGCCCGTCGTCTGAAAAATTGGACGCAGCCCCGCCAGCACCTCAGTACCAAGCCTGGCAAACTCCGGCCCGCGGTGGTCAATCACGGGACGATCCATGGCTCGCAGCACCCGGTCCGGTACGTTGGTGGGGCCAGGAATCTGAAGAAAATGACGTCCGGTATGGATCATCGCGTGCTCCGTCCGGTTTTGCGTGCCGCCAACCATATCAAACCGCTCTGGGCAGAGCAACCCTGCCTCAAGGATGAGTAAAATGGAACAGGTATCTATGCTGCGAGCAGCTGCATTCTGTCTTTTTCTGGTCGGCCTGAATGCCAGTGGCGCTGAACCCGTTCAAGCCCACCATGCACGGGTGGAACTGATT
>DATDGH010000486.1:0-8851 GCA_036522215.1 Candidatus Angelobacter sp.
AGATCGTTTACGTGGATGTTGTCTTGAGGACTCTCCTTGGAATATGGATATTCGCTCATGCTATGGAAAGGAAGAGGGTTCACGAAGTCGCCATCGGCAGCGTAGAAGTCCATGTCTTTTTCATAGCCATTGGCAAAAAAGAAATAATCACGTTTCCAGTTCTTGGGCAATGCAGGCAGATGAGCGGGATCAAACTCCAGTTGGACCTCATCACCGCTGCCAAACACAACAAAGCGGTCATCTGAATTCACCAGCAACTCGCGGACATCTCCGAACCGCGTGTAAGCGCCAATCGGACGTGCATAAGGTCCGGTGGGGCTCACCTGGTTGTAGACGAATTCAAACTCGCCGGGCGATTGCGATTCCCGCATCCGCGGGTAGCCATGAAACTCAAGCCGCGCCCCCGCAATCGGTACATCGATTACCTTGATCTGCTCTGGCTGCTCTAGCGTCGTGTCCACCAGAATCTGGTCCCAGTAAATCTGCAGGTTGGTGGTAATGCGGAGCCGTTTGCTTCCGGGCGGGAGCTTCCCTGTGAGATCGGCGACTGTGGTTCGCGGGAGACCTGCGGGGAAACCCATATCCTCTACCACTCGAACCCATTGGCCATTTGCGTCCAGCGCTTCAACATCGGGAGCCATAGGATGGATGCCCGCTTGCCAGGCAGCGTACATCGAGTTCGCGGTGAAATACTCGATATAGCCATGGAGCAATAGTCGCAACGGGCCTCCCTGATAGGCGTCGGGCAACTCGATCTCGATTGAATGCGGTTTGGTGAATCCTTTGTAGTTGAGCCGCTCGAAGCCGGCCACATAGCGCCGGTCACGCCGCAGCAGAAGGTCGAGGACGTCTTTGCCATCATCGTCCCACGCGCCCGCTAAAGGACGCGCGTGCCGGCTGGCAATCACTTTGAATTTCGGAAAAGGCGGATTGCTGGCGAAATATTCATTGGGATAAACATCCAGCTCCTGGGGATGATCGATGGCCAGCAGACGTACCTGATCCAGATAAACCACCTCTTCCAGAGGTTCCATAAAGCGAAAACTGAGAAGACCGCCCCGTGTCTGGACATGTTCGCCATCAATCTTGATGTATTCGTTGGGGTCAGGAATGTTGCGCTCGCCCGGGCCCACCCAATGGCCAACAACGCCGGCGCCCAGCATGTCCGCGACAAAACGATAGTGCTTCCCGTCCCACACCCAAAGCACCGGACAAGAGCTGCCACGCCGGTCAATTTCTGTAATTTTCGCCGAGCTGTTGACGGCGATTTCAGGTTCATCCTGCACCACACCCGTAGGCCAAAGCGTGCGCACAAAATCCACTCTGCGTTCTTTCCCCAGCCCAACCATTAGGTCGGTCGCGCTTTGGCTCAGATAGCCCGATCCGCCCATCTCCCACTTCTGCCACATCGCTCCGGCAAAGACTTCCACTTTGGTCCCAACCGCGCTCTTATTGTCAGCCAGTCCTTTAAGAGACACGCGAAGAAAATGATTGCGATTGCCGCCATGGTTATGCAGCAGGATCGCGGGCCCCTGAGACTGAGTCACCAGCAAGTCAGTGCCGCCGTCACCATCAACATCCGCGGCCAGCAAGGCGCGCGGAGAAGCGAGCTTGATTGCGTCGAGACCCACTTCCGCCGTCACATCTTTGAACCCGTTCTTTCCCAGGTTACGGAACAGCCGAATCTCTCCACGGCCGTCTTCTGTTTCACCTACGGCTGCCAGATCAACCCAGCCATCATTGTCATAATCCAGCGCGGCCACGCCCCAGGCTCGCCGCCAATTTTTGATTGGAAGCTGGACTTGCTCCACGCTTTTGCCGGCCATGTTGCGCCACAACGTAATCCCTGGTGCCCGATCGTGAGTCAGCACCAGATCCATCCAGCCATCTTTATCAAAATCAAAAGTGATAGCTCCTGTAATGGCCGAGGTTGACAGACCTGAAACCGGCGCGGCACTCCATTTGCCCTCGCGTGGGTTCAGATATAGCCCCAGTTTTACCCCGCTGAAGATCAAATCAATCGCCCGGTCGTTATTGAAATCGGTCGGAGTTACCCCCAGGCTGGGCATATCGAGGACCAGACTGAGATCGGCGGTGACATCAGTAAATGTGCCATTGCCATTGTTGCGCCAAACTGAATTTTTTCCAGCTTGGCCGCTGGTCACAAATAGATCAAGATCACCATCATGATCGTAGTCAACAAACGCCACCGCCAGGGGAGCGGTCCCGGAACGAATGGCAGCAGCATCAGTTACATCCTTGAACGTGCCATCGCCCTGATTATGAAACAGCAACACGCGATCGCCGGTGGTGACTGCCAGATCGGTGTGACCATCGTTATCGTAATCGCCGGCCGCGCAGGCGATCGCGTGCAATTTGCGATCGAAGCCGGCTTTTTGCGTGACATCTTCGAATTTGCCTTGCCCTGTATTGTGAAAGAGCGCCATTCCCTGCCCTCCCGCATCGGCCAGGAACACATCCGGATGGCCATCATCGTCAAAATCAAAAAAGCATGCTCCGGAGCCAATCTGATTGGCTCCAGCTGCGTCGGCGGGTGGCATAGAAGAAGTAGACGGCGTCAATCCTGAATCGGCAGTAATATCGGAGAAACGCACAGGAATTGGGGTTGTCGAAGGTTGAGCGGCGCTGGTCACCGTGAGCGCGAGCGAAAGCGGTCCTTGATCGCCATAAGTCAGGCTCATGGGCACACCCAATTTTGATTGCACCAGGTGCTGGAAACGTGCAAGGTGTTCACGAGCTGGGTCTGCTTCGCCCAGACGCTGGAGCGCGCGGGCCAACCCAAATTCGGCGGAAGCATGGAAAGCATTCAACTCCAGAGCGTGCTGGAAGGCTGCCACTGCTTTTTCGTTCTGGCCCAGTTCTGCTTGCGCCATGCCGATAAAGTAAAAGACGTCAGGATCGTTGGGGACGGTTCTGGCTGCAGCTTCGAAAGCTTCCAGCGACTTTTCCGGGTTGGACTGGTTCTTGTACACCATTCCAAGCGTGTACCACGCATGTGCGTCGTTAGGGTCCTTCTTAACCAATGCCTTCAGAACTCGGGCTGCCGCATCGTATTTCTGGAGGTTGGCAAGAGCCATGCCTCCATTGATTTTGGCGATTTCCAGTTTTGCATTGAGAGCAGCGGCACGGCGAAATAAGTTCAACGCCCGTGCGAACTCCTGCTGGTTCATGTAGGCTGCGCCAAGATTGTTGAGATGAATGGCCTCGGACGCGGCGCCTGCCCGGCTTTTTGCGGATGGAACAGACGAATGCTGCGGCTGCGCTGCCGCAGAGATAACCACCAGGGAGAAAGCCAATAGCAAAAGGAGTGCGATATTGAGTTTCATGAAAAGCGGATGTCGATTCCGCGTGAATATATCTTACTGGCTGCGCTTGTGGTGGACGAGTCTTGCTGGTGCTGAGGACGGCGCTTGGGCAGCTTTGGCAAACTGTCTTGAAGTTGTGATCCCTTTACCTTCCTCCACGGTGATGGTCTGGTCAGCCGCGACATTTGTGAGCTGGTCGGTTTTTCCGCTGGGCCACGCGATCTGGACCGAGGTTACTGTTGTTTTTTGTCCCAGACCAAAGGTAAGCACCAGTTCGCTTTGTGAGAGATAGCTGGAGCCGCTGCGCAGCATCTGCCACTGCTTTTCGCCGCCATACTCGATTCGGACTACAGCGCCAATACCGTCGCGGTTGGAGCTTGTGCCGCGAAGCTTGACCCGCAGGGCGTGGTTTCGATTTCCACCATCATTGCGCAACAGAAGCGCCGGGCCGGCGTTGGTGGTAATCAGCAGGTCCAGATCGCCGTCATTATCAATGTCGGCATAAGCAGCGCCGCGGGCGACTCGGGGAGCCCTCAATGCAGCTCCTGCTGATGCTGTGGCCTCTTCGAATTTTCCATTGCCCAGATTGTGAAATAAATGCGGCGGCTGGCGATAGGTGATTCTCTTCTGAATTCGTTCAATATCGCTGTCCAGATGGCCATCGGCAACAAAGATGTCCGGCCACCCATCCAGGTCATAGTCGAAAAAGAAACAGGCAAAACCTAAAGTGAGCAGTGAAGCCCGGCCGACGGACGAACGCGGCGCCTCATCCAAAAACAGGCCATTTCCCTCATTGTGGTACAGCGACATCATCTGATTGGAAAAATTACTGATAATGACGCTGGGTCTTCCGGAACGATCGTAGTCGGCTGCGTCCACACCCATTCCTGCCCGCGCCACCCCATCTTCGCTGAAGGCAATGCCTGCCGGTATTGCCTTTTCGGTGAAGGTTCCGTCGCGGTTATTCAGGTAAAGCTTGTTAGGCTGGGTATCATTGGCGATCAAGAGATCGGGCCAGCCATCATTGTTATAGTCAAGCACCGCGACGCCAAGTCCTTTCGAAGTGGCGTCATAAAGGCCGGCTTTTTTCGTCACATCCTCAAACTTGCCATTGCCAAGGTTGTGCCACAAGCGCGCGGAGGTGCCTTTATAAGACTCCGGTGTGCAATAGGACTTATGAGTTCCATCGAGCGTGCAGCGAAGGTCGGTCTCCGGGCTCCACTGGACATAGTTCGCCACTAACAAGTCCAGCTTGCCATCACGGTCATAGTCGACCCAGGCGGCACTGGTGCTGAATTCATTGATTCCGGATAGTCCGGCGCTGGCGGTGACTTCTGTAAATGTTCCATTGCCATTGTTGTGGAACAGTCGGCTCTGGCCCAGGGCGGTTACAAAGATGTCATCGAAACCATCGTTGTCGTAGTCACCTATTGCTACCCCCATCCCATACATGCTGACGCCCAGGCCGGCTGCCGCAGTCACATCAGTAAATGTGCCATTGTGGTTGTTGTGGTACAGCTTGAGAGTTGATGGCGCCTGATGATGTCCCGGCCAGTCCTGTCCATTCACGAAAAGAATGTCCGGATAGCCATCATTGTCATAGTCGATGAAGGCGCAACCGGGCCCCAGCGTCTCCGGCAGATACTTGGAGCCAAAAGCGCCGTTGTGGTGAACAAAATGGATGCCCGATGACTGCGTGATGTCGGTAAATCGCACCGGCGCTTGCCCATAGCATCCCACGGAAACCAAAAACCACAGCGCCATGATTTTTCTCATTTCATTCTCCCACCGAAACCCCCGGACAACAGCTTATACTCCACCGGCTGTCAGTGCCATCCGCCCTGAAACGTTATGGTTGCAAGCAGAATGCCCCATCGGATTCTCCTTGGCAAGTCGAAGTTGCGGCCGCCCACCACCTGTCCCATCATAAGAATTAAAAACAAATTCTTGCCTGTTTGCTGATTGATTGCTAGGATTTGGCCTGCTGAAACGTTTCAGCCGCGAATACAGATGACTTCCATCTGGGGAGATCCTCAGTGAAACAACGATTTTTCTGGCATGTACTATCAGTTTTGTCCTTGGTTACCTTGAGCTTCGCTAGCGACGTGGTGCCGCAAGCCGCGTGGCGTCGTCCACTTGGGCTGCCGCTGCAAGACCCTGGAGGGAAGAAACCTGAGATCAAGGACATGATTGATGACGGTTACTGGCAAGGAGCGCCGGTCGGCGGCTTTGGAGCCGGTACCTTCTCCCGATCGTACCGCGGCGAATTCGAACGCTGGCATCTGAAGACCGGTGTGCATAAGTACGAGAGTGTTCCTGCCAACCAGTTCAGCGTATTCGCCAGGCGTGAGGGCGAGTCGACCGCGTACGCGCAGGTACTGGCGACGGACGCCCCCGCGAGCGACGCCTTGACTACCTGGAAGTGGAACTACCCCGTGGGACACGGCGAATACGCGGCCTTGTATCCAAAATCCTGGTTTCAATACAAAACCGCTGAGATGCCGGTAGAACTTACGCTTGAGCAGTTCTCGCCCATCCTGCCCAACAACTATAAGGAGACGAGTTATCCAGTCGCGATTTACAACTGGTATGCAGTGAATCCCGGCGCCACCAAAGTTACCGTCTCTATCATGCTTTCCTGGACGAATATGGTGGGATGGTTTCGAGGGACCGGCCACACCTTCGCCGAGGCAAACAATCTTCAGAACATCAACAGTGTCCGCACCGAACAAGTCAGCGGCGGCGTCATGAAGGGCATTGTGTTTGACCGCTTACGCAAGGCGCCAGTCCAGGCGGATTGGGACGGGCAGTTTGCCATCGCCGCCATCGAGAGCCCGGGGGTACAGGTCAGCTACATCCAGACTTTTATGCCTTCCAGCGACGGTGCTGATGTTTGGCAGCCTTTCAGTTCGTCGGGAGTCTTGCCCAGTTCACCCTTCCACTTTGCCAGCGGCGGCGAGCCGCTGGCTGGCGCCATTGCCGTGGAGTTCACGCTTGCTCCCGGGGAGAAAAAGAAAATTCCAATCGTGTTGGCCTGGGATTTTCCCGTTGTGGAATTCGGCAACGGCCGCAAATGGCTGCGCCGCTACACTGATTTCTTTGGCGCCTCCGGCACCAACGCGTGGCAGATTGCGCGCACCGGTTTATTGCAGCAGGATGAGTGGAGCCGGGCCATCGACGCATGGCAGGCGCCTTACATCAACAATTCGTCCAAGCCCCTGTGGTATCGCGGCATGCTTTTCAATGAGCTCTACTATCTGGCCGATGGCGGCACTCTCTGGGGACATGAAGTACAGTCGCAACGTGCTTCCCTCGCTGCCGATACCTGGAAACGCCAGACATTCATTTATCTCGAATGCTTTGATTATCCGTATTACAGCACCCTGGATGTGCTGTTTTACGGCTCCATGCCGATGGTGAAATTCTGGCCGCTGCTGGACAAAGCCAGCGTCCGCGAATTTGCCGACACCGTAAACCAGGAAATTCCCACCGAATACTTGTGGATATGGAAAACTCAGCAGGAAACCAAGATGGCCTTCCGTGAACGCAAGGTCAAAGGTGCTCTGCCGCACGATTTGGGCAATCCGGCGGAGGATCCGGTAGTTCTTGTCAACCAGTTCGACTGGCAGAATACCAACCGCTGGAAAGATCTCAACACCAAATACGTCTTGATGGTCTGGCGCGACTTCGTCCTCGATGGAAAATCCGATCTTGAGTTTCTCCGCTACAACTACCCCGGCGTAAAGCAGGCCATGGAGTACCTGCGGCAATTCGATCACGATGGCGATGGAATGATCGAGAACGAAGGCTATCCCGACCAAACCTACGATACCTGGGTGACACGCGGGGCCAGCGCCTATTCGGGCGGACTATATCTGGCAGCGCTGCGCGCCACCGAAGAGACAGCACGCGCCCTGGGCGATCCTTCAACCGCTTCCCAATACCACTCCCTCTTTGAGAAGGCGCGCGCCGCGTACATCAAGAAGCTCTGGAATGGAAGCTATTTCAACTATGACGCCGACAGTCCGTACCACGACAGCATCATGGCAGATCAGCTTGCAGGCCAGTGGTATGCGAACCTGACCCGCCTGGGAGATCTTGTCCCGGCAAACATGCGAGTGTCCGCACTCAAGAAAATATTCGAATTCAATGTCATGAAATTCGGGGACGGAGATATGGGTGCGCTCAACGGCATGGCGTCAGACGGCCAGGTGCTCACGGACAATGAACAAATCCAGGAGGTATGGGTTGGAACCACATTCGGTCTCTGCGCCGAGATGATCGCGGAAGGACTCCAGCACGAAGCCTTCTCCACCGCAAAGGGCGTCTATGATGTGGTCTACGAAAAAAAGGGTTACTGGTTCAGAACCCCGGAGGCATGGGGCACAAACGGCATGTATCGCGCGAGCATGTACATGCGTCCCGGAGCAATCTGGTCGATGGAAATGATGACCACCACAGAGGCTGGCAGCGGCGCCTTATCAACAGCAAGCGCCCAGCACTAGTCTGTCAGGTTTCGACAACAGACTCCAGCTTCGCCGGCATCTCCATGCGCCGCCGCGCTGGAGCAGTCGATTCGCGAACAATCAGTTCAGGATCAATTGTGACTTCCACCGGATTCGCGCCTCCCTGGATTCTTTGCAACAGGATTTCGCCCGCCAGGGCGCCCATTTTGTCCAGAGGTTGTCTCACCGTAGTCAGGCTGGGAATCTGGAAGGCTGCGCTATTGATATCGTCGAATCCGATGACCGACACATCTTCGGGAACTCGGAGGCCGAAATCGCGCAAGGCACGCAGCGCTCCGATCGCTGATAAATCGTTGTACGCGAAAAGTGCCGTGAAATCGCGCGTGCGTTGCAGCAGGCGCCTCACTACCGGATAGCCGACATAAGGGGAAAAGGTGTCAATCTCCAATTGCACAATCAGCTCTTCCCGCACAACCAGGCCGAGGCTGTCCGCCGCTCGCTCAATCGACTTCCAACGTGTCTCTGAATCTGAGCTGTACGGCTGCCCTTTAATGAACGCAATTCGCTCGTGACCGAGTCGCACCAGATGTTCCAGCGCGAGATGCGCCGCGTGATCGTGATTCAGTACTACATTGGTCACTCCCGGATGAACGCGGTGGCCTGAGATAACCACGGTAGGCAGTGGCAACGGTTTTTCCAGTGCCGTGTCAATCACAATGAAGCCTTCAACCGAACGCTGTCGCAGGAGGTGTGGATATTCCTCCAGGAGCTCCGGCTTGCGGCGATGGGTGGCGACGAAGAAAAAGTAACCTTTGCTGAGCAGGTAGTCACCCACCGCACCCAATACCAGCGCTCCATACCCTTCGCTGATCTCCGGAACCAGTACACCTACGGTGTGGCTGCGCATTCCACGCAAGGATCGGGCCATGGCATTGGGTCGATAATTGAACTTCTCCGCCGCAGCCAGAATTCGCTCTTGGGTCGCCGCCGGGATCTCACCAGCCGCCCGGGTGCCGTTCAGAACTGTGGAAATCGTCGCTGTGGAAAGTCCCAGATAAC
>DATDGH010000487.1:0-4274 GCA_036522215.1 Candidatus Angelobacter sp.
GGGATTTCTGCTGCAGATATGGATAGCGACTTCCAGCGGAATTTGAACTACTCCCATGACTGGACTTGGTAAAAAGCAGGCTGGCGTGCCCGACAGGTACGTTCAACCGCCGATGCGTCTTTGTTGCATACCAAACATTCCTTCTCCCAAGCGATGTGGCTTTGCACAGTGGCTTATGCAAACCCTAGCGAATCGTGCTAAAGCTGCCATGGTGCGGACATTATAATCTGAAATTGGATTCCCTTTTTGAAAATAATATTTACGATGGATATATCCGGCAGCAGATTAACGGATCTGTTGCGATTCTTAAGACCGAATCGGGATTGCCCCCTGCTTCTCAAGGAGAACAATAAGTTGCTCGAGAATTTCAGGGATGCCCATATGTTCCACAGGCAGCAGGTCTTCGACCATGCGGATGGGATACCGCACGCAAAGGCCACGCTTGGATCCAAGTGCAACAATGGCCTTCCCATCAGGGATCCAATCGGACCCTGGTGTCCGATAACCGGGTGAGATGGAGAAACAGCCCACGGAGTGGCGCGTGAGGTTAGCCGGATGCTGACTTCATACGCTTAGAGTTTGTTCTGGCTGCCTTCCGTAGAGCCGTTAGTACACCGCAAGATGAAAGGAAAAGGGAGTAGCCGGGACACCACTCCCGATCGTCAGTATTCAGATGGACCAGATTGCTGGCGGTGCGTGTGTGCTTACCGTGTGTGGTGCTCCGCCCATATGGGTTCCTTTTGGAAATGACAACGACTTCTACATCTCTGATCCGATCGAGAACATTCTGGTTTCTGGCCTGCGGCACTTAGCTTCCGCTGCTTGCTTTAGCCTTGCAATCTTGGCAATTCCGCCGCGAAGGATCCCCACGCTGTACAGGTACGAGCAGGACGATGGCAGCTAAATTAAAAGCACACGCTCGGCTCCGCCAATTGCTCGTGTACAACAACAATTTGGCTTAAGCCACTCCGGTCGTCCAAAATCAGCCACGTCTAAGATGTTCCTCCTAGAGTAGTTTCAAAATGGTATTGTCCAGGCCAAAAGTTTACAATTCTACAACACTCGCAAATGGTAAATGTGTGAGAGTATCCATAACACATCGAATGCACAAAACGGACCGATGCCGTCTCAATCCGGCTGCATGCAAGAGCTGTTTTCCAGGATCAACGATTTGAAGACAAGCACAGATCAATCAAAGGAGAAAAACATGCGACTTCGGCTACGAAGATTTTACAGAGTTATCCTGGCTGTCGCGGCATTGATCGCGCCGGCGGCATGGGCACAGACGCAGTCCTTCAGTTTTGGCAATGGTCTTGGATCGCTCACGTATACGGTGAGTAGCGACACAGAGTTTTGTGTAGGAAATCATGGGTTCCAGGCACAATTCACGAGTTGGTCTTTTAGGGGTTTCCAATATACGACGAGCCAGGGCACAACCCAATCGATCACTGGGTTTACGACATTTGTCCAGGGTCTGGCCCGCGCACAAGGAGACTGCCCTGCTACCTCGGCTGGCCGTACGATTACTTTCAATGGGAGCGGCTACACGATCGTGATCACACCAGCCGCAGGGTTTGTGAACGCCACGATTACCGTTCCTGGATATATCAATCCCAAGTACGTGGTGGTAGGCGTGATCTACGCGCCTCCGGGATCGAAGAGTTTTGTCGATTACACGAATACAAACTTAATCAGCAACACGACGACCGTAACCCATACCTTCCTCAACAGCACGACCAAGACAGTAAAAGTAACCACGCCCGGCGGATTGTTCGGCTTCTTGGGCGGCACCCAGACAACCACGCAATCCACTACATTGACGCAGCAGTCCCAAAACTCTTCTTCCGTTACCTCCAGTTTTGCCAATACTCAAGGTCTCAAGGTTTTTGGGCCAGGCCCCAGTAACAACTGTGGACCCTCGGCCGGGGATTTCATTGGCGTGGACCACGATTGCGATCTCATAAAGGTATGGCTCAATCCGGTGATGCTCTTTACTCTTACAAACGATGGCGGCAATTCCACGGATGTGCAGTGGAATGGTTATGGCTTCAGTTCGCTGGATTCGACAGCCCCCATCCACATTGTGGACATCCTCGTGGGCTGTCTCAACGGAGACATCGCGGCGAGCGATTCCAGGTGCGCTCCTTCTCTTGGAGAATTTCAGCGCACTTGGGCCGCCAATGAAAATTGGCCCGCGGGGCAAGGCCCAGGGCTAACACAACCCGACCTGAATAACATCTTGGCTGCGGATCCTTGGGGGCAGTGCAAACCCAACTCGCCGATCGGGGCCAGCGCCTGTCCGACATTTTCTGTCAATTCGGGAGCCTTCGTTCTTCTTCCGCCACAGTTCACCATCTCTGACCAGCAGAATGTTCCCTACACGCAGAGTTCGCCGCAAACCACCTTCATGATAACCACAACCAACTCAACGACTCAGGGTCAACAAAGCCAAACGAGCTTTTCGCAAACGTTCGGCGTTGAGAATGCATTTACCGGAAGCAACTTCCTCAAGGGTTTTGGGGCCAATGTCAGCGTATCTCAGACTTTAACTTCGACATACGCGGTCAATCATCAGACCACGGTGAGCAATACTTTTGCAGGGCAGGCAATGATCATTGGCCCCGCTTGTAACGGCAATCCGTGCAACCCTCCCTATCCGCCTAATCCCGCCCTCTTTGGAACGGGCACCGAATTTGACATATTCGTGGACCAATTTTTTGGAACATTCGTATTCGTCCCTTCGTCGTACCAATGAGAAGGGCCGTGCCCAAAAAGAATCAATGTTTTCTAACCCGCAAAAGAATAGGGCCGAGCTTTGGTTTCGGCCCTTCGTTCCGTAAACTTATGAATTAGCTGTGGCGGCCCGTCTCGCGCCGGGAGAAATTTTTTACTGCCCAAAAAAGAGTCCATTTTGGAAAACCTTGCCTTAGCATGGCAACGCATGACGGCAGAAATGGCAGATGGAGTAGCAGCAGATACTTTTGGCTCTGCAAGGACTAGAACAGGCCAGCCCGGACAAGTTTTTGAACGCAAAAAAGACTCGCGAACTCGCTAACCGGTGCCTATCCTCTATATGTTACGTAGAAACCAGCAGAACAGGCCAAATTGCTGAAAATCGTACTTTCGAACTGCAAGACAGATGGCGTAAGTCTTTTCCCTTCATATAGAAAGCCGTTTGACCTGATCTTTGAAAAGGCAAAAACAAAGGAATGGCGGAGAGGGTGGGATTCGAACCCGTTTCTTTCTCGAAGTTCCTTGTTTTCAGATCACGACCCGCAGTCATTGAAAATACTCGCTTATTCGCAAATTTTCAATGGATCTAAGTAATTCCTTACATTTGGTACCGTCAATAGGCTCAAGTGACTTTTGAGGGATGTGGGCACCAAAGGGCTCAAATCGGGGCACCAAGTTAGCGTGGGTTAGAGAGCCCACGTCCTGCTTGCCGCTGCGTTCCAGCCGTTTGCAATCGTCTCTGGCTTGGATCGTTCTCTTCTGCGAAGCCGACGCGCTCCGCCACACATGAATCCTGTCTCTCAGTTCCAGAACCGGTGAGGGGTAGTGCAGAACTCCTAAGACACATTCGCCGGAACAGCGATACCCGAATGGTTGCGAAGGCCCGTATCCCGCAGCAGAATCAGCGTGTGATGGCCGGTGTCGAAAGCTTCCGCCCTGCAAATTCGCTCATCGCCATCGCGATCCGTGAGCAAGACTTCGCGCGGATAACACATGCGCTTGCGCGGCACGACGGCGCCGAGAGGATGGGTGACGTTAACGGTCGAACCGAACACCTTCTCGTCATACAGCTTTTCGAATAATTTGGACGGGACGACGCGCCGCACCTGGGCCGTCAAGTCGCCTTGATCGTCGTACTGGCTAGGCTCCAGTACGACGAGACAGCAGGCGTTTGGACTGGTCATGACGTAGCGTCGGAATGTCGCATAGTTCGAGGCGCCGTACTTCTTGGCCAGCTTCATCGGCACCTTCATGCCGAAACTCTGCCCGTGGGCTTCATTGGAAAAGACATCGCCCTGAAACAGCACTTCGGAGGCAAATACGTTTGCTTCCCGTTCGAAAAGATCGGTGATATAGGGGTCGAGCGTCTTCTCGCAGTCGTGGACCAGCTTGTACATCTTGCACTGATGAGGCAATCGGCCATGGCCTGCTTCATGCAGCTTGATAAACGGAATGCGCGGTTTCGGCGCATTCCGGTCGATGAATACAAATCTGTCGTTTGACTCAAACATTCCCAGTACCTTGCTCAGCGCCGATTTGAT
>DATDGH010000488.1:0-3976 GCA_036522215.1 Candidatus Angelobacter sp.
AAACACAGCATTGCTGCCCATGGCCAGAAACAAGATGGATGTAAAGGCCGCGTCTGGCGGGTATGTCACGGCGATGGATTGCGAAAAGATTGGCGTGGCCAGCCTGGTGCTGGGCGGGGGACGCTCCACCAAAGAAGATGAAATTGATCCTGCGGTGGGGCTGATGGTGCACAAAAAAGTTGGAGACAAGGTGGCCGCCGGCGAGCCGCTGTGCACTCTGTACTACAACAGCGACTCGCTCCTGAAAGAGTCGCGTGCACTGGTTGAAGCCAGCTACACCATGAACACAGCGCCTCTGCTGAAGAAGCGACCGTTGATTCACCGGGTGATTGGAGAGGGGCACGGTTCCGGAATACTGCCGACGTAGCCAAAGCACCGCGCTCCTCGGGAATTTTGTAATTGGGTAATTTTTGTAATTGGGTAATTTGAAATCAAAACCTTCGTTGAAGGCGGAAGTAATTCTCAGATTTCGCCGGCAAGGACTTGAATGGCGCGCTTCGCAGGGTTGCTGGGCATCATCGTACTGCTGTTCATTGCCTACCTTTTTTCCACCAACCGCAAGGCCATCAAGCTGAAGACGGTCTTGTGGGGGGTGGGACTGCAATTCCTTTTTGCCATCCTGGTGTTTCGTCTCGATCTTGGAGCGACGACGATGCACACGCTGGGCAGCGGGATCACCAAATTCCTTGGCTTTTCCTTTGCCGGATCGAAATTTGTATTCGGCCCGCTGGGAACGCCACCCGGGGAAGCTGGATCCATGGGCTTCTTTTTTGTCTTCCAGGTGCTGCCCACAATCATTTTCATTTCCGCCTTCTTTGCCCTGATGTACTACCTGGGCGTCATGCAGTTGATCATCAAAGCATTTGCCTGGGCGATGACTCGCGTGATGGGAATCAGCGGGGCCGAGTCCCTGAACGTGGCTGCATCTATTTTTATGGGGCAAACGGAGGCCCCGCTCACCATCCGCCCGTTTCTGCCGGAGTGTACCCGATCAGAATTGATGACCATCATGACCGCGGGCATGGCGCACGTCTCCGGCGGGATTATGGCAGCTTACATCCTCTATGGAGTCAGGGCAGAGCACCTGCTCAGCGCCGTAATTATGACCGCGCCGGGAACCATCCTGATGTCCAAAATGCTGGTGCCGGAAACCGAGGAGCCCAAGACTGCGGGACACGTGGTCATGCCGGAAGACGAGGCCAGCAAAGACGAGAACATGCTTGGCTCGATTGCACGCGGCACCATCGATGGCGGAAAGTTGGCCTTCAATGTGGCCATCATGCTCATCTCGTTCATTGCCCTGGTTGCCGCACTGGATGGCCTGATGGGTTTCATTCATAGCCACTGGAGTTACTTTCCCGGAAGCCTGGCATCGGTCCTGGGCACGATCTTCAGGCCCATCGCATGGCTGATCGGCGTTCCGACGCAAGATACGGCGGCGGTGGGGAATCTTCTCGGCAGCCGCATGGTCATCAACGAGCTATATGCTTATACGCTGCTGGGAGCGCAGAAAGCGACGCTCGACCCGCGGTCGTTTACCATCGCCACTTTTGCCCTGTGCGGCTTTGCCAATTTCAGCTCCATTGGAATCCAGATCGGCGGTATTGGGGCTCTGGCTCCGAACAAACGAAACGTGCTGGCCAAGCTTGGATTCCGCGCTATGATTGCCGGGACCATGGCGAATCTCTTGTCGGCGGCAATCGTTAGTCTGCTGATGAAGCAGTAAAACAAAAGCATCGGCAAAGCTTTTAACCACAAAGGTCACGAAAGAAAAACCGAGTCCGCTTCCAGTTGCAAGGGAAGAGCAACCCAAAGTCGATATGCCTACTTCCACTACGGCCCTTCAACAAGACGATTATTCGCGCGCGGGCGAAGCCGCGGAATTCATTCGCGGGAAGATCAAGCTTCAGCCGAAGATTGCATTGGTGCTGGGCTCAGGGCTCGGAGGGTTTGCCGATGAACTCACGGATCAGGTGGTGATTCCTTACAATCAGATTCCGCATTTTCCCATGACCAGCGCCATTGGGCATGCCGGTAATCTGGTGATTGGAAAGATGGGCGATGTACCGGTAGTGGCTATGCAAGGCCGCGTGCATTACTACGAAGGACATTCGCTGCAGCGTGTGACCTTTCCCATGCGGGTTTTCTTTCGTCTGGGAATCAAAGCTACCCTGCTCACCAATGCTGCGGGCGGCATTGGTTCCCAACTCAAACAAGGCTGCCTGGTGGTGCTGAAGGACCATATCAATCTGATGGGAAGCAATCCGGTGATGGGACCGAACGACGAACGATTTGGCCAGCGCTTTTTTGATATGACCGAGGCATACGCGGCTGATTATCGCCGCATGGCCATGGAAGAAGGGCGCCGCCACGGCATTGATATTTTTGAGGGTGTCTATGCGGCGGTGAGCGGGCCGAGCTACGAGACGCCCGCGGAAATCCGCTTCCTGCGGACTATTGGCGCCGATGCTGTTGGTATGTCTACGGTACCGGAAGTCATTGTTGCTCGCCATTGCGGCATTAAGGTGCTGGCGATCTCCTGCGTGACAAATCTGGCAGCCGGCATTTCCAGTCAACCCATCAATCATCTGGAAGTCCTGGAAACAGGAGAGCGAGTACGAAGCCAGTTTGTAGCCCTGCTCAAATCTCTGCTGCCTCGGATGGCCGGCGCTCTGCCGATGTAGCAATCAGCAACTTAGCATTCAGCATTCAGTCCGCGATCTACGCAGGCTGAAGGATTGCAGCATCCTCGGCATGGTAAAGGGTTAGTTTATGTAATTACGAAAATGCGTTAGTCTGGCGCCCGCTTCAAAATAACTTCAATTACCGTAGTCTTTTTGTCAGCGCCCACAACCTCTGTCCGGGTGCGAAAGCTGTCCGGGCCAAGGCGTTTCAGCGTGCTGCGCTTTGGCTGATTGTTGAACGGGTTTTCGAAGACTACAGTGTCCTTGGAGAGCGATTTCAGCCGGAGGATAACGGGCTGGTCTTTCTCGGCGAGCGTCATGGCCATGTCGAACTGGCGAACGCGCATTTCTATGCCTGTAGGAGTTTCGCTCAAAGTAAGGAATTCCACGACAAGAGTTTTTTCAGAGTTGGCCAGGCGCGACATGCCCATGTAGCCCTCAGGACCCTGAGTGGTCCAATATTGGTCCACATGTCCCTCCGGAAGGTCTGCCGTCCAATGGCCGGTCAACCACGTAAGTTCGGCGATTTTGGATTTATTTCCCGATTTCTGTGCGGGCAGCACAGGGGCAAGCAGCAATAGTACAAGGGCCAGGAGACTGCCTGGGTTGTGAAGCCTTTTCATTTACCTCTCCTTCCAACGGCTATGGAATGCATGGCCGCGGGACAACAACTTGCTGAAGGCCATACGATGATACTGAAGAATTTGGTAGTTGGGTAAGTTAGTAAGTTGGTAATTTTAAACCAAAGGCGAAGAATGCAACCTCGGTTGCCTGACCACCCTGCTTTCAAGAAATTCTAACGACGACTCTGGGTAGAACTCCCTGAAGCCGCATCGTCACCTCATGCATTATCGGGGTCCTTCGACTCGCCTTCACTCCTCCGTCGTTCGTGCTCCCTCAGGATGACAGCGGGAAATGGATTAGAAAGGAGCGAAAAGAATATGCAGGGTGAGGTTCTGTCCGGTTAATCAGGCACCTTGCCGGCAGCGGCGGAAGACTGATTTCCATAGTTGAAATAGGCCCACACCTCTTCGCTCATGCGCCCTACCGCATCTTCCAACTCGGCATAGACACCGCGATGATGGGCGCAGAAGAAGACCACGACCACCCGCGCTCTTTGTGTCTCAATCAAGCCAACATCGTTGGCGATATACGGGGGAAAGTCTCCGGTCTTGTGCGGCACGGAAACTTCGTCGAGGTATTTTGGGATGCGGGTGCGCATCTGCTGCTGGCGCAGGATGTTCAGCATTTCTTCGCACGATTTCTGGCTGGCGGCCTGGTTGCGCGCAATC
>DATDGH010000489.1:0-3639 GCA_036522215.1 Candidatus Angelobacter sp.
GTGGTATACCATACAAAACTGTCAGAACAAAGCCTCCCAAGCAATGAATTTCAATGGGGCTCGAAAGGCTTTGATCTACTTCGGCAAGGAATTGCGCCCATGGACTGGGAACATCCAATTTAACTGGCATATGGCAAGTGCTCAGGACGCCAATCCGTCAAAAGGTGCCAATTTTTTGCCTCGGGAGGACGTACTTGTTTCAGCCATTCTCTTTCATTTGAGGACATGGACGACTGGCAAAGAGTGTCCTCTTTATCCAAGCGACTCTTAAGCAGCTCTTCTTCCAACTTCACCAACGATTGGTACCGTTGCGAAGTCGTATCGCCAGATCCTTCGGCAACCTCTTTTGCCAGTGTTACAACAAACCCGAGTCGATTTGTTATGCTGCCCAATCGTACTTCGTTCAACAACCACTTTTTAGTTGCATCACTCATGTTCGAATATTGCAACAGGACCCACGGCAAGGCTTCAGCGACGCGAGCTTCCAAATTGTCTTGTGCTAGCGCACTCAACATAACCTCAGCAGGGTTTCTCTTCCTGACAGAACGCAGATGACTGAATCCTGGGTATCCCAATGCGCCAAGTTGGTAAGCGAGACAGTCAGCAGAAAGAGAAAACGGATTCTTGGTGACGGGCAACGCGGCAGGACTCATTTTCAACACTCGGACTGCCATACGCACTAGGTACGAAGGGAATTGGCGTTCCCCGCGCTCCAGCAAAGCCACATAGGTTTGTGACACCTTTAAACGCTTCGCCAATTCATGCTGTGTCCATTTACGATCTTTGCGCGCTTTTTTAAACTCCCAAGCGGTCATGCTTACCTCCTTTCCCGCTTAAATTAGATGCATGATGTAACCATGATGCATCAAAAAATATGACAATACAAGTAATAAATCTATCCACATAAAATATTGAAAACAATGGGCTAATTGTTCATCATTATTCTAAATATAAAAGAGGGATTAAACAAAAGGGGCAAGATCGAGGGAAATGTGGAATTCAGCTGGCGACACAGTGCAAACCCCTTCACACCGGGTCTCTAAACAAATTCCTCATCCTCCTATTGTCGAACTGATTGTGTCTCGCCATGTGAACCCTTCCTCGCCGGCCTATTGGAATCGGCTGCGCGGTATCTGCGGCTTTGGCATTTTCCATGGCAATCTGCCAGCGGATCATGCGTGAAGTGGGATCATCTTTTGGGATATGCTTGATGGCCTCATTGGCCCTCATCTCCGGCGTCAGTTGTGACGGCTCTAGAAACGCCAGGCACAAATACTTGAGGCAATCCCGCAAGTGATTATCTTTATCGACAATCCTTTCTGTGGGATTCTTATGGACAAGCTGCCCGGAAGACAATTCCTCTCTGCGCGCCCGCCGCATCTCCCACAGCAGGTTGGGACAACCTTCATTGTGTACTCCATAAATCGGACGGCTGATGTCCCGCAGACTTCGCGGACAGACAATCTTCAGCGTCGGCTCCCGGTTGTCCAGGTCCAGCCAGTGGTTCAGGATGCGCTCCATCCCTGTGAGCTCGCTGTTGTTCGGCGCGGGAGCCAGGTTGCGGATTCCCTCTTCTATATATAGGTCTGCAATAGCCTTAAACGAGCCATCACTCTGCGCCTGGGTCTTGTAAAAAATTGAGGGATCAGCCAGAGCCTCGGACTGAAGAAATCCCTCGAGTTCAGTCAGGTTGGGCCGATGCTGACGCGGACTGAGCCCCGGCTGGTAGTATTCCGACAATATATAAAGGACGCCATCATGATCGACGCACGCCACCAGTGCCGCCGTGGGATTGGCCTTGCCGTGATCGAAGGCTGAAATCCTTTTCCAATGCGGTGGCACCTGAAATCCTGACTCCCCGGGATCGATCAGGATCTTGTCTTTCCACCTGCCCAGGACTTCGGCAAAGATGCGCTCTCCGCCGCCGGCTTCATGAACAATTTCCTGCTCACGGTCCCATTTGCTTTGCGAGCTGTATTTTTTCCGCTCCTCTGCGACCCACTCCGGCCCTCGCTCCGGATCAGCGGAGTAATGAACGCGCTGGATCAATCCTTGTGGCGAGCGCTTGCGAACGAATCCTTGCAGTGGAGAATTCATTGCCAGCGGCAGGCCTGAATTACAGGTTTCTCCGAACCACCCAGGGCCTGCCGAACTCACCATAAGGATCTTCCGGCACACAGGGATGGCATTGTTGTAGCAGTCGCCGGCCTCAGGCATGAACGCTGCTTCGTCCATCAACAGACCCCAGGGATGGTATGACCTGATCTGGTCCGCGCCGCCAGGGATGCCGATAATGCGACTCCCATTGGCAAAGTGCAGTTCGCCATCGGCCATGTCTTTCAGCTTTTTGACCAGAGGAAATTCTGCTTGCAGTTCTCCAGGCTGATGGTCGTATAAGACCTTGGCGTAGTCCACAAGTTCGAAGGCTTTATCTTCCTTCTGCGACTGGAAGAGGATCTCGATTCCCGGCGTGGTCATGGCCGCGTGCGTAAAGAAACCCACACAGAGCCAGGAGAGCATCATGTTGCGCGATTTTTCGATAAACACCACGGGCTCCCGCTGCCAGTCTTCGATCAATGGCCGGAAAAACGGCTTATCCGGGAATGGGCGGTAGGGGGCCTCCGCTCCACGCTCACGCCAATGACTGTCCTTGGTTTCAGTGTATTTCTGGAGCCAGACAAGAGGATCGGCAACCATCTGCGTGGTGCGGTCGGCCTTTGCACGGATTGCCTCCTGGAGTTTTTCTTCAGTACTCATGATTTTTTGGTCCATCGCCTTGAGTTTGGCGGAGGCACGATTGGCTGCGGGAGAGTCCTTCTGCGGGCGGAGAGGCTTATCCGAAGTTTTTAATCTTGCGTACCAGGTGCGTAGCGTCTGGTCACAAACACCGATATCGGCAGCGACTCGGAGAAAATTCTCGCCGACTGCAACTCTACGGACAGCGGCCAGTTTGAAGGGGAGCGGGTGTATCTTCCGGATGGACTTTGCGAGCTCGGGACCGGGAGTGTAACCCTTGAATCCGCCTTTCAGCGCCCGCCTGATCCATTTGTAGATAGTGTGGGGATTGGGACCATAGACGGGCGCCACATCGTATATCTTTCTGCCCTTTTCCAACTCCTTCAGTACCGCAACTTTGAATTTGTCGGTGTAGGTTGGTAGTCGTGTTGGCATGTTACTTGGCTTTTGGCTTTTGGCTAAGCTGAACGGTATTTGTATTTGGTATTGGTACCAGTAGCCAAAAACTGGAAACAGTCTATTGCTGATTCACGCAGATGGCTGCGGTCGTGAAACCCAGGGTATCTGGTCAAAACAAATCTCCTCCTCGCTGCCGCAGGCCGATGTGCAGCTCCAGCGAATCATCCGCAAAAAACAAAGCCGCCCAAACGGCGGCCACATCGGCGTAAGGCTCTCAGGCTAGTTGTTTGGTGGTGGTGGTTTCGGTTTTGCCCGCTTCTCCTCAATGGAGAGCTTGTGCTCTTTGCCATCCTCGTCGAGAAGATAGAAATCATCTCCGCTAATGGCGAACTTCACGGGAGCATTTACTGTTATCTTGACCTGTTTGTCGTGCCTGCGAGTGAGCGTCCGCTTGGCGATGTAAATAAGGTCATCGGTCTCAATAGTGTAATACGTTGCATCGTC
>DATDGH010000490.1:0-10101 GCA_036522215.1 Candidatus Angelobacter sp.
ACTATAGCAATATAAGGTTGGTCAGTAGACAGCGCCTGCTGCAGCGCTTCTTCGTCGAAGCGTCCGTGACTGGCTACGACTACATAGCGATCAGCATGAACTGGAAGGCGGGAGAAATCCAGGATGTGCAGAATGAGGTCCGCTTCAGGCAGGTCTTGCCGCGTCAGCAGCGGGTCAACCATAGTGATGGAAAAATGTAGCAGGCGTCCAATTGCCGCCAACGCTCTGGCGACCGCTTCCTGGCCGATGATCACCAACTCCGGCTGGCCTGGAATCGCCTGGCCTTCCACATCGGGCATCTGGCGTACTGCGGCTTCCAGTTTTTCCCGGCCGCTCGCGAGCTTCTCAGCATCACTGTGCTGGTCAACATCGATGAGGATTCCCACGTCGTCCACAGGCAACTTGTGAATGCCCTCTACATGGCCGCCGAAGATCGCCCGGCAGCCGACATCTCCCGTCAGCTTCATCAATTCGGGAAATATCGACCGATCCAGCAGGACCGGATTGCCCCGAAAACCCTTGTAGAGAGGCAGCAGAATCTGCGGACTGAATTGTTGGTGGTGATCAATCAACTGGTTCAGGGTTGCAGGCTGGATGAATGGTTGGTCGGCCAGGATGATTAGCGCGGCTTCGGAGTCAGGTCCAAGAGCAGAGAGCCCGGCGCGCAATGAGCTGGCCATTCCTTCCTGAAAAACCGGGTTAATGACAACTTTCAAGTCGTCGGCAGGAACCAGTTGTTTGATCTCTTCCGCGGCAAAACCCAGGACCAGCACAATTTCACTGACCTGAGATCTGCGAACGTTTCCCAGTGTATGACCAAGAAGAGTGTTTTCCCCGAGGCGGAGGAGTTGCTTCGGTGTCCCCATGCGACTGGACATTCCTGCCGCCAGGACAACCGCTGCAACCCTCGATCCACCTTTCCCGGTTTCCATCAGGATTTTTGTGATTGGACTCTCTCTCGTGACGTTTAGCTTTCCAGTTTTGCATCCATGGTGATCTTGGCGTTTAGAAGGCGAGAGATGGGGCAGCCCTTTTCCGCGTTTTTTGCCGCTTCGTCAAATTTTGCCTTGTCCGCGCCCGGAATTTTTGCTGTGACTTGCAAATGGCTGGCAGTGACGGTGAATCCGGCGTCAGTTTTTTCCAGAGTTACGGTGGCGGTGGTATCGATTGCTTGGGCAGTTATCCCAGCGTTGCCGAGTTGCGCCGAGAGCGCCATGGTGAAACATCCGGCGTGGGCCGCAGCAATCAGCTCTTCAGGATTTGTTCCCGGCTGGGACTCGAAGCGTGTGCTGAAAGAGTAAGGCGTGTTTTTAAGAACTCCGCTGGCCGAGCTGATCGTTCCTTTTCCATCTTTCAGCCCGCCACTCCAATGTGCGCTTGCATTACGTTGCATTTTCGTGTTTCTCCTTGAGGGTGAAATTGTATCCGGTCAGCGCTGAGGACGGCCACCGGGGTGTGGCCTTCGCATACAAACGGCATGAAAAGCGGGAACCTTTAAGGCACCTCCAGAGTCTGAAGTAGCATGCCTGCACTCCTTGCGCGAATCGGCATCTATGTGATCGCCGCTGCCATTGCTCTGGATACAGGCTTGCATTATTTCGCTAATTTCGAATATCACTTTCCATTCAACGGACCCTTTTCCCTTTTCCTGTTGCCACTTGGAATCCTGCTGGTTTTGGCTTCATTATTTGCGAAGCTGAACGCAAACTCCGATGCGGCCAGGACTCGGCTCTTCTTGACTGCTGCCGGGCCGTCCAAAGAAAAACCGTTAGAGGCGGAACTACAGCCTCTGGACGCCAAGACCGCACAGATGATTCGCAGGCCTTTGTGGACGCCGTTCACAACCTGGGTTGGCATGAGCATGGTCCTTTTGGCGCCGGCGATTTATGCAGGTGGACACTATTGGCGTTCAACGCGAACGATTTCTGCTCTCGACACACAGCTATCATTTGATTCCGGTCACGCAAAGACCCACGATTTCTACGTGAATGTAAGTGATGTCACTGCCGACCTGGGTATCAACTGCTGGCCCCGGTATCCGGACTCACTTCCTAAAGTGCGATTCACAGTATTTCAAGATGGGAGGCCGGTGGCGCAGGCGCAGGTGGCCCAGTCTTATCACTGGCCGTTCCATGCAAAGAAAGCTGGTTACTACAGCATAGACATTCAGTTTCTGCCGGGACCAAACTGCCTGACCGACCAGACCGCACACTTTTGGGTCACGGCTGATTCCGGTTTCTACGACTCCGTCTATGCATTTTTGCAATGGGTCGCGGTGGGACTTGTGCCGCCAGGTCTGGCTGTGTTTGCCCTTTCGTTTATTCGATCCAAGCGCGCCGGCTTTGAGGTTTCCAATACGGCTGATCCCAATAGCGGGAGGCCTCTGCGATGGCCGCTCAGACCGCGATTCACCTCCTTGCCATCCCGCGGACTGATTTCTTTCTCGCTGGCTGTTCCCTTGATCATCGTAATGTGGATCCGAGTGCTCACGCTTCCCAAGAGAGGCATTTGGATCTTGTCGGCGCCGATGATCTCGAATCGTGCCCAACCGGAGCCGTGGGAAAGTGCTCTGGTATTGCGGATCGACTCCAGGAGACACTATTACCTCAATTCAAAGCTGATTCCCCATGAAGAGTTGCCAGACGCTTTGGTCAGAGGGCTCGCCCGGCGCGCCGAGCGCGTTGTGTACGTGGATGGAAACCGTGATCTGGAGTTTCAGGAAGTCATGGATGTGATCGATACCATTCGCGGCGTTCAAGCCAGGGTTGTTCTGCTTACGCCCCCGATAAAGACGCACACGCGATAGGATAAGATGGCGTCGAAGCTGAAATCTGCTTTGTCGAGGGAGCCTCATGCGAGCCATCGTATGCAAGGAGTGGGGTGGTCCGGAAAAGCTGGTGCTGGAAAATCTTCCGTCGCCTCCCATGCGTGAGAACGGGGTAAGGATTCAAGTCCATGCCGCCGGAATTAATTTTCTGGATACTCTATTGATTGCTGGGCAATACCAGGTGAAGCCTCCTTTGCCGTTTACTCCCGGGGCCGAAGCATCCGGCGTTGTGACGGAGGTAGCTGCGGGAGTGAAGGGCATCAAAGTTGGCGATCGAGTGATGGCGATGAGCGAGCTGGGCGCTTATGCAGATGAGATGGTAGCCACAGCAGACCGCGTCTTTCCCATTCCGGACAAGATGGATTTTGTCGCTGCCGCCGGTTTTCCCATTACCTACGGCACCTCACACGTCGCCCTGACGTATCGGGCCCATCTGAAGCCCGGCGAATGGCTGCTGGTGCTGGGCGCTGCCGGTGGCGTCGGTCTGACTGCCATTGAGATCGGCAAAGCTCTGGGCGCAAAAGTGATCGCTGCCGCAGGCGGAGTGGACAAGCTGGCAATCGCACAACAGCATGGCGCCGATCACCTTATAGATTATTCTCGCGAAGATATTCGCGAGCGCGTAAAGGCCATCACCGGCGGTCGCGGCGCCGATGTAATTTATGATCCGGTGGGCGGAGATGCGTTTGATGCCAGCTTTCGCAGTGTGGCCTGGGAAGGGCGGATCCTTATTATTGGCTTCGCCTCCGGACGCGTACCCCAGATTCCAGCCAACATTGCGTTGGTCAAAAACGTGGATATTATCGGCTTTTATTGGGGATCGTATCAGCTCCACAAGCCGGATGTACCCCGGGAATCCTTTAAGCAGCTTTTCCGCTTGTTTGATGAAGGCAAACTCAAACCACACGTCTCAGAGAGTTTGGATCTGAAGGATGCGGCGCGTGGACTGGAACTTTTGCAACAGCGAAAATCTACTGGGAAGGTTGTGTTGATAGCGAGGCAGTAGTGAAGTCTTCTCTATAACTGTAAAGTCTGTTCCGCCGCGTATTCCGTCCACAATATTTCTAAATTAGCTTGACAAGGGCCAGGCCAGAGGGCACAATACTGATAGGCGAACAAATAGCGAATATCGCCTGATTAGGAAAAGTTGCATGGATATGAATCCCTTCGCCATCCTCGCGTGCGGTTCATCGGCCCAGCCTCTTCGGCTCCGGGGCATGAGCTTCACGACTCGCGACTCATTGGCGAATTCGATTCGGCTCAACCTTGGTTACACATGTCTGCCATTCAGAAATCGCCAATAAACATGCGGGTTGTAACCCAGTTACGGATGGTGGCGAAGAATGGCCAAAGCCCCTGTGGGCAGGGGGGCGGGATTTGTGAGTTGAATTGTAATAACTAGCCTTGCACTCCTTTTTTCTTGCGGGATTCGGCTTCGAGCGCGGCGCGTGCGGCTTCCAGTTCTTTGTGTCTGGCGGGATCAACTTTGGGGTAGCTCAGCTTCAGCTCCTTGAGGGTCTCAATAATGGCTGAGCTAACCACCAGCCGCGTGAACCATTTGTGGTCTGCCGGGACAACATACCAGGGTGCATGAGGAGTCGCGGTCTGCTGGATCATTTCTTCATAGGCGTTCATGTAGTCATCCCAATACTGGCGTTCGCGCACATCCGCATCAGAAAACTTCCAGTTCTTCTCCGGCTCATCCAGGCGTTTTAGGAATCTTCGCTTCTGCTCTTCCTTGGATAAATTTAGAAAAAATTTGCGCACTACAACGCCGTTCCTGGATAGATAACTTTCAAAGCGGCACATATCTGCCATGCGTTCTTCCCAGATTTTCTGGGTGATAAGCTGCGGGGGAATGTGTTGCTTGGTCAATGGCTCCTTATGGACACGCACCACCAGCACCTCTTCATAATAGGAGCGGTTGAAGATGCCTATGGTTCCGCGCTCCGGAAGGTTCCTCGCTGCCCGCCACATGAAATCGTGGTTCAGTTCCTCGGTTGAAGGCTGCTTGAAGCTGTGCACTTGAACTCCCTGCGGGTTCACTCCGGACATGACGTGCTTGATAAGGCCATCTTTGCCGGCCGCGTCCATCGCCTGAATGATGAGCAGCACCGCCCACTGGTCCTGCGCGTAAAGCTTGTCTTGCTCCTCGGCGAGCACGGCAATATCTTTTTGCAGCAACTCTTCGGCTTTCTCCTTGGAGAGATGCTTTCCGGTGTCGGCGGGATCATAGTCTTTCAGGCGAAACGATTTGCCGTGCTTAATTTGGTAGGCATCAGCGAGCTTGAAGATATTCATCTGCGGAATTTAACCACAAAGGACACGACAGGGTAAAAGATCAGTGCAGACCAGCAGAATCAGCGTCATCAGTGGTAGGCATTGGCTATTTAGGCTACCGTAAGTGGAACTGCCATTCTTTTGGGTAGCATCTCGCCGATGCGCCTGATTTGGGCGCCCACGGATCGCAACTTTTCTTCAATCCGCTCGTAGCCGCGATCAATGTGATAGACGCGATCGAGAATGGTTTCGCCATCGGCGACCAGCGCCGCGATAACCAGCGAAGCGGAGGCGCGCAGGTCTGAGCACTGTACTGCGGCTGAGCTAAGAGGCGTCTTACCGCGCACGATGGCCCGGCTGCCTTCCACCTTTATATTGGCGCCCATGCGCACCAATTCCTGCGCGTGCATGAAACGGTTCTCAAAGATGTTCTCTGTGACAACCGAGGTGCCGGTAGCCTGCGTGGCCAGCGCCATGTATTGCGCCTGCATGTCGGTTGGAAACCCGGGAAACTCTTCCGTGTTGACATCGGCAGCGGCCAGGGGGCCATCACCCACCACCTGCACCGAATCAATATTGACTTTGAGTTTCACACCGCATTCCTGCAGCTTTTGCAACACGGCGCCAAGGTGTCGGGGATCACAGTTGGATACAACCAGGTCGCCGCCCGTCAATGCGCCGGCAATCACGAAGGTTCCCGCCTCGATGCGATCAGGAATGATGCGATGTCGCGCGCCGTGGAGTTTGTCAACGCCCGTGATGCGAATGGTGGAGGTGCCTGCGCCTTCGATTCTCGCGCCCATTTTGCTCAGAAGCGCACCCAGGTCAGAAACTTCCGGCTCGCACGCACAGTTTTCCATGAGCGTCTCGCCATCCGCCAGAACGGCTGCCATCATCAGGTCTTCCGTACCGGTGACGGTGATGCGGTCGAAAATGATGTGTCCGCCTCGCAGACGATCGGCACTGGCTTCGATGTAGCCGTGCTCCTGCTTGATGGTGGCTCCGAGTTCTTGCAGGCCTTTGAGATGTAGGTCAATAGGGCGGGCCCCTATGGCGCATCCTCCGGGCAGCGAGACGCGGCCGTGGCCCACGCGCGCGACCAGCGGACCAAGCACCAGGGTGGAGGCGCGCATAGTCTTGACCAGTTCATATCCAGCTTCCGGGTTCGAGAGGTTTTTGCAACAGATGGTGGTGCGATGGTGAGCGCGTCCATAGCCCAACTCCACCTCGGCTCCCATGGAGACCAGCAGGTTGCGTTCCGTCTGGATATCACGCACATCCGGAATGTTTTCCAGAATGACAGGTTCTTCGGTCAAGATGGCTGCGGCCATGGCCGGCAGTGCGGCATTTTTTGCTCCGCTGACGCGGATGGCTCCCACCAGTGGATTTCCGCCGCGGATAACAAACTTGTCCATAAGCGTTTGATGGGCAACGCTGGCATTCGGGAGCCGTTTTCCCTCGAGGAAGCCCATCGAGATTCTCCTTACTCCTGACGTCAGCGCTCAGAGCATTCTAAATCAGATGCTGTTGAGTGCCTTTCGAACATTACCCTTAACTTTTTTGAGTCTTCTTTTTGCCTCAGACCTGCTGGCTCCGGTCTTGAGCATGACCAGGGCCACGGCCAGCCGGCTGCCCGACGATTTAAGCGTTTTAGATGCGGTTTGCCTGTCTACCCCGGTGGCTTGTTGCAAAATACCCAGGCTCCGCTCGACCAGCTTCTTGTTGGCCGTATGGACATTGACCATGAGATTGTCATAGATGTACCCCAGGCGGGCCATGGCGCCCGTGCTCAACATGTTCAGCACCATCTTTTGTGCTGTTCCAGCTTTCAGACGCGTGGATCCGGAGAGCGCCTCCGGGCCAACCTCGGTGACGATCTCGATGGCTGCGACCTTCCCTAATTCAGAGTCGGGGTTGCACACCACAGCGACCGTCACCGCGCCTTTCTTTTTGGCGTACTCCACCGCGGCGATCGTGTAGGGCGTGCGCCCGCTGGCAGTGATGCCGACGACTACATCTGTCTTGCCCGGTTTACGTTTGGAGATGTCTCGGCGACCCAGGTCACGCGAGTCTTCATTGAATTCTGCGGCCCTGCCCAACGCCTTCTCGCCTCCGGCCATCACATACTGAATTATCTTGGGATCAATATTGAAAGTTGGTGGACACTCAGCAGCATCGAGGGCGGCGACGCGTCCGCTGGTTCCAGCGCCAATGTAGATCACGCGACCGCCTGCGTCGATAGCGTTGGCAATAGCCTCTATCGCCTGGCCAATCTGGGGCAGGGCTTTTTCTACGGCGGCGGCGACCTTTTTGTCTTCACGGTTGAAAATGCGCGCAATGTCCAGCGCTGACTTAGTGTCCAGCGCAGATGAAGCAGTATTCTGTTGCTCGGTCTCAAGATTATTGATGTCCATTCTGTATCTCAATGATGGCACGAGTCGGGCGTGCAGAGAGAGATTATTTGAAGAGAGAAGAATTTGGTAATGGGGTAACTTGTTAAGCGGGTAATTTGAAATCAACGGCTAAATCCCTTTCCGCATGTTAGATTTTGAGAGATGAAATCTCCGCTCAGGCCTTTACCTGTAGTTTTGTCCTTGGTCTTGTTTATCTCGTATGTGTCAGTGGCCCAAACCAGGAAAAAGCCTCGTAAAGCCACCAAGGCCCAGCCCGCAGGGATCATTGAGAACGCAAGTTTTGTGCCGGTTGACGCACTCGTGCAACAGGAGGTCACCGCCCAGGGCATTACCGGAGCGGTGCTCCTGATCGGCCATGACGGCAAGATTGTCCACCAGAAAGCCTTCGGACTCCGCGCAACTTCGCCCCGGGCTGATCGAATGACCGTAGACACCGTCTTTGACCTTGCCTCCCTCACCAAAGTGGTTGCTACTGCGCCCAGCGTCATGCGCCTGGTGCAATACGGGCAGATCAGATTGAACGATTCGGTTGCGCATTACATCCCTGAATTTGCCGCTAACGGCAAGCAGAGCATCACGATTCGTGAATTGCTGACGCATTATTCCGGATTGCGTGGTGATCTGGACCTGAATGTTCCATGGGAAGGAGAAGCAGAGGCTTTTCGACGCGCCCATGAAGAGAAGCCGGAGCATGCTCCGGGGGCGCAATTCCTGTACAGCGACATAAATTTCATTGTGCTGGGCGAGCTGGTCCAGCGGCTCTCCAGTATGGGGCTGGATAAATATGCAGATGCTCATATCTTTCAGCCTCTGGGCATGAAGAACACCCGATTTCTGCCACCGGCTTCGTGGCAACGAAGGATCGCCGAGACTCTCTCGATTGATAACCGTCGTGTGCTCCGCGGGTTTGTCCATGATCCCACGTCAGAACGCATGGGCGGCGTCGCCGGACACGCTGGTGTCTTCTCGACCGCAGGTGATCTGGCTCTGCTGGCGCAGGCAATGATTGATCGCAACAAGATTCTCACGCCGGATTTGATTGAGAAGATGACCACACCGCAGCAGCCTCCCAACTCTACAGACCTTCGCGGACTGGGATGGGACCTGGATTCGTGGCTATCCTCGAATCGCGGCGATCTGCTGCCCATAGGATCATTTGGGCACACCGGATTCACTGGCACATCGATCTGGATTGATCCTTACACCAATACTTACATCATCCTGCTGACCAACACTGTTCGTCCACGTCAGTCAGGGCCGCCGGTTGTGTCTTTGCGTGCACGCGTGGCCAATGCGGTCGCTTCGATTCTCAATCTGAACGTGACCGACGCCGGCCGGGAGAAGGTGCTCACCATTACTGGCTACAATGAGGCCGCGACCAACCCTCGCCACCTCCCCGCGCGCAATGGGCATGTGCTCACTGGCATCGATGTGCTGGAGCAGGAAAATTTTGCTCAGCTCAAACAAAGCAAAGAAACGATGACGATTGGTCTGGTTACCAACCAGACCGGATTGGACGCGCAGGGCAAACGGACTATCGACGTCCTGGCTGCCGCGCCGGGAATCAAACTGGCTGCCATCTTCAGCCCTGAGCACGGTATTACCGGCACAGCCGACACAACGAACATCGGCAACTCAGCCGATCCGGCGACTGGCGTTCCCATCTATAGCCTGTACGGCGGCACTGATGCCAAGCGGCGTCCGCCCGCTGAAATTCTGAAGACTCTGGATGCTGTGGTCATGGATGTTCAGGATGCCGGGGCACGTTTCTACACCTATGCAACCACGCTCGGGTACCTGCTGGAAACGGCCGCTCAGAGCAATGTCGAGGTGGTAGTGCTCGATCGTCCTAATCCTATAACCGGCTCGTTTGTTCAGGGGCCCATGTCGCAGGCTGAGCTTGAAGACATCAACAACTACTACCCGGTACCGCTGCGCCATGGGATGACCCTGGGCGAGTTGGGTCAATACTACAATGTGGAACGCAAGATTGGAGCCAGGCTGCGCGTGATTCC
Organism: Candidatus Angelobacter sp.; assembly: GCA_036522215.1. Lineage (GTDB taxonomy): Bacteria > Acidobacteriota > Terriglobia > Terriglobales > Acidobacteriaceae > Angelobacter. The sequence continues at coordinate 9,537 of DATDGH010000490.1, forward strand.
CATGCAAGGATGGCTGCGCGGCGACTGGTTTGATTCGACCGGCATTACCTGGACCAGTCCTTCGCCCAATCTGCGCTCCATGAATGAAGCCGTCCTGTATCCCGGAGTTGGATTGATTGAGAGAACGAATGTCTCAGTAGGCCGGGGTACGGATACTCCATTTGAGGTGGTCGGCGCGCCGTGGATTGATCCACGTGCCTTCGCAGGTTTCTTAAATGCGCGATTGATCCCCGGGGTCCGTTTCCTTCCGGTGACATTCACGCCGGTGAGCGGCCCCTATGCCAACCAGAATTGCGGTGGAGTCAACTTGATGGTCACGGAGCGCAATTCACTGAATTCACCTGAACTTGGAATGGAGCTGGCTTCAGCTCTTCTTACCCTTTATCCCAATGATTGGAAGGTGGCGAGGTTTATTGAACTGCTTGCCAACCGGCGTGTTTTCGAAGAAATTACCGGGGGAGAGGACCCGCGTAACATCGCGGAAAACTGGCGCGAAGATGTCGAGAGGTTCAGCGCGTTGCGGGCCAAGTATCTCCTCTACAAATAACAGGGCTATCATCAAAGT
>DATDGH010000491.1:0-2546 GCA_036522215.1 Candidatus Angelobacter sp.
GTATTTAAGTCCGGTAACAGCCAGGCAGTGCGGCTTCCTAAAAAGTTTCGACTCCGCAGCCGTGAGGTCAAAATCTTCCGCCGCGGAAACGAAATTATCTTGAGAGAGGATTCCAACTCAATGGGGCGTGCGTTTGACATATTGGCTGATCTGCCCGATGACATCTTTCCAGATGGCAGGAAGGACAGTCCACCCCAGCGTCGCAAAGGAATTGAATGAGCGCGAAATATCTACTGGATACGAACATCTGCATCTACATCCGACAGAACCGCCCTCCTAAAGTTCAGGCGCGCTTTCGAAGGCTAAAGCCGGGTGAGGCTGTGCTGTCCGTAATAACGTACGGTGAACTGGCATACGGAGCGGAAAAGAGCCAACAAAAGGCCAGAGCGTTGCAGCAGCTTGCAGAGTTGGCCCAGTTGCTTCCAGTCGTAGCGTTACCCGAGGACGCGGCGCATACATATGGTCAATTTCGAGCCACTTTGGAAGCACAGGGTCAGGTCATCGGTAATAACGATCTCTGGATCGCGGCCCACGCTAAGGCCGCCAGTCTCACGCTCGTCACCAACAACGAGCGTGAGTTCAAACGGATCCCCGGGCTGAAGGTGCAGAACTGGGTCAGCTGAATAAGAAACAGATATTTCTGCTCGCTAACTTCCAACTCGATCATCTCTGCGTGGTCCTGGTCTCAACCCGCAACCCTCTTAATATTGGCGCGGCTGCCCGTGCTATGAGCAATTTTGGTTTCACTCGACTCCGGCTGGTTAACCCCTACGAACCATCGTTTCGCGAAGCGCGTTCCGCGGTAGGAGCTTCGGAGGTACTCAAGAGGGCGAAGCAGTACAAGACCGTGGCAGAGGCCGTGGGCGATTGCAGTCTGGTAGTGGGGACCACGGCAGGAAGAAATCGGGAGCTGGTTCAACGGCTTCGATTGCCGGCAGAAGACGCGCGGATCATTCGGAAGCGCCTTGCCTCGGGCCGGGTCGCTCTGCTATTCGGATCAGAGAAGCGAGGGCTTTCCAATGATGATCTAGCCCATTGTCACTGGCTCATGAGGATTCCTACCAGGGAAGAACATGTCTCGATGAATCTGGGGCAGGCGGTGGCGGTTTGTCTTTATGAGTTGATACGGAGCTCAACGGCGACAGGCAAGGCGGAAAAACTCGAGGCGGCGACGGCCGCTGAAAGCGAACGGCTGACTACAGTTCTGCTCGAGGCTTTGCGGGCCAGCGGTTATGTGAAGCCGCGCGATGAAACTGCGACTGGAGAAAAATTACGGCGCATGATCCGGCGGCTGAATCTTTCCGCAGATGACGCTACGGTCATGGTTGGGATGTTGAGGCAGATTCTCTGGAGGCTCCAACAAAGGGCAAAGGCAACACCTACCACGGAGACACGTAGACACGGAGGCCACGGAGAAAAGAAGGGATAGGGAACCAGCAACTGAGGAAAAGCGAGAACACGAGCAATATCAAATAAATTAGACCGTTTTTAGAAAATAGTGTGCCGATTTGTTTAATGCGCTCCGCTCCAACACCGGGAGCTACGCGCAGGCCTTCGGCAGAGCGGAATTGTTTCGTTTGCTGCTCTTTATTGCAGGCTGAAGCCTGCTCCGGCACGAGTTGAACTCGTGCCCTGATACAAGTCTTCTCGGCACATTATCAGCTAAAACGGTATGGCTCCCATTATGTTTTTGGCCCGAGAGATTTGTGGCGCAGCAGCAATTTACAGCAGCATCGAAAAGGCAGGCCTTGGGCGGGGCAGGTCCCTCGGCCCTACGATCGCGCATGTTCCCCTTTTCCTCCCGGCAAGCCGGGAGGAACGAGGCCCCTAATGAACGCGCGCTCGTTTTACGGGCACTTCGGGACAGCACGTGGTAAGGGTGTTTTATGAAGTAGAATTTTCGACTCGCTTAAGGGCCACGAGAGGCGCTTGAGGCTGACACATGTCTTGAGCCAAAGTGATCCACCACACCAGCGCAAACATGAATCCTTTGATGCGCGACTGAGATCGATTCTCTGAAAAAAACATTTACAGCAGGAGCTAGCTGGGAGCCAATAGCTTGTCTGCCACCTTGCAGTACAAATCTACCGCTTCGCGAAGCTGTTTTTTGGAAATGAATTCACGTTCGGTGTGGGCTACGTGAATGGAGCCGGGGCCAAGCAGCACGGGTTCGCCCCATTTGCTGAGGGCGGGAATATCTGTAGTAAAGGCGGCCACCATGGTATCCAGCCCGGGAACCGTGCGCAGCCTGGCGAAGGGAATCTCCAAGACGAAGTCGGCCTCTGCCAGTCCGGCAACGTTCTCCAGGATTTCGCGGCGCAAGGTTTCGGAAGGCCCTATTAAACGGTAGAGCAGGTGGGCGCGGGCGTGATCGGCAATGACATTGGGCGCGCGACCACCTTCCAGAACACCGATGTTCAGGGTACATGGACCGAGCTCGGGATCTTGCGGGAGCTTCATCGCACGCAGACGGCTGAGAGCATCCAGCAGCTTGTTGATGGCCGAGTCTCCAAGCTCCGGATAGGCGGAATGCGCCATCTTTCCCC
>DATDGH010000492.1:0-8070 GCA_036522215.1 Candidatus Angelobacter sp.
GCTGAACTGGTAGGTCTTACCGGTAGCAGGGTTCTTCAGAGTCACCTGCGCGTTGGCAATCGGCTTGCCTTCCATGTCGAAGACGCTGCCGCGAACGTCCGCCATGCGCACGTCCTGCATGAGCAACGCTGCCATCAGGGCCATGAGAGTGGAATATTTCCTCACGCGTGCCCCCTAGACTGAACTAACCAATTAGTGACTTACCCGATAACCAGATGCTCGGGCATTCTCGCAAATCACGTCAGAAATGACCATCGGGACCCTCATCTCCGCCGCTCCTCTGGTCGAACGTCCTGAGGAAAGGGTCCGAAATAACGATAGTGGCCGGTAATTTTCCAGCTGAACAGCACATCTTCCATCCGCGGACCCTGCCCAATATTGTGGACCATCATGTAGCGTCCGCTTGCAGAGGATTTCTGGTCCACAACCATGCCGATGTGATTCAACCCATTGCCCAGGTCCCAGGTCACCAGATCTCCCGGCGCATAGTCTCCTGCACGGCGTGTCACCCGTAGCGTCTCTCCATTGCGCTTAAAGAAGACCATCAGATTTGCCACCCTGCGGTGATCGATATTTCGGTCCAGCGTCCGCGATCTTTCCGGATACGCTGTCAGGTGCTTCTTCATGTCTTCATGGACTTCTTTCTGTAAATCGATGCCCAGGGCTCTGTAAGAACGAATCACTTCATCGCTACAGACGCCCGCATCCGCAGGCACATCTCCTCCGGGATAAGACATGGCAACATATCCGGGATCATAGCGGACTGTGTGCTGAGTCCGCTCAATTGCCGCCGCAGATAGACGGTTCAGAAAATCCTGTTGCGCGTCTGAGCCCGAAGCTGCTGACTGCGCAAGCAGCGTGATGGGAAGGAAGAAGACGAGGAGCAGTCCTGACAATCCTGCAAAGGCCTGCCTGCTGCTCATGGAGCTGATTTTAACAGATCGAATGTCCAGCCGCTGCTCAGTTATCGTAACTTGACGCCATCTCTCAAAACCTAATCCTGGCCGTCCGAAAACGAACAGTAATCTCCATTGTTCCGCAAACCGGTGGCTTCAGGCGCAATATAGGGTCGGCGTATCTTCTCTGTCACACTTCTTTCTTACGACTGGCTAACTTTCACCGTCACTCGCCGTCAATTTGGTAGGAACAAAAATGCTCAGGGTTGCGATTCTGGATCACGATGCTGCGGCTCGCACCGCCATGAAGCATTTGCTCGCTCGGCAGGCTGACCTTGAACTTGTTGCCGAGTGTGCTGACGGTGATGGCGCCATCTCCGCAATCCGCAGCCTCACACCTCATATCGTCTTCCTCGACGTAAATATTCCCGGTCCAAACGGATTTGAAGTCCTGGATGCCGTCCATTCCTATTGCACCCCTGCCGTGATCTTTGTCACGGAGAACGATCAGCATGCCATCAAAGCATTCGAGGCCGGCGCTCTGGATTACATTATTAAACCGGTGACCGAAGGACGGTTGGGCAGCGCCCTCGACCGTGCCCGCAAGCGTGCCCTGGCGGAGCCGGCTACACTGGTCCAGCAGATCAAGGAATTAGTCAATGGAAATGGCCATAGAAAGCCATCCGTCCAGCGAATGCCGCTGAAATCCGGCGGCCGCATCGTGCTCGTTGACGTGAATCAGATTCGCTGGATTGAGAGTGCTGGAAATTATCTGCGCTTTAATCTGCAAGGCGAGTCGCATATGGTGCGCGATACCCTGACTTCCTTAGAAGCCAGTCTTGATCCTGACCAGTTTGTCAGGATCCATCGTTCCACCATCGTCAACCGGCACTATATCAAGGAGCTTATTCCCTCCGATAGCGGCGAGTACACAGTAATAACGGACAACGGCAAGAAACTCACCCTCAGCCGCAGCTACCGCGATCGTTTCGAGCGCCTGACAGCTCACAGCAACGGCCACTAGAGCAGGCCTTTACTTATCTTCATCTTGAATCTTGTTGCTCTCTTCGGTCTTCTCTTTGATCTTCCTGGATTAGCTCCAACAAACACTAACTACTCTTTTTAGAATCTACACCTCGCCGAATCTTCTAAATAGTGGATATCAGCCATCAACAATCCTGCTGCCGTCCTCAATCATCGTCGCACTTTCTAGGCAGACCATATACGAATTTTGGCAACTAGTCCCTGACTAATGTCTACCCGTCACATCTGCGACGAACGCCCTGCAAAACCGCTGCCGCTGGCATCCGGTTTGCACTTACTGAATAAGAGAAAGTTTTCCCAAAAGGAAATTAAGGAGAAGTAGATGAAGATGTTTGTTCGAAATCGATTGAGCAGCATTGTTCTTGTCCTTGCAGGTTTCACGATCCTTTGCGGCCTGGCTACAGCCCAGGTCCTGAAAGGCTCCATTTCAGGCACAGTCGTTGACCCACAGGGCGCAGTTGTCTCCGGCGCTCAAGTTAAGGCCACGCAAACTGATACTGGTTCAGTATTAACAACAACCACTGAAAACTCCGGGCTCTTCCGCTTTAACCTGGTGCCAGTCGGAACATACAAGGTTGAGGTTACAGCTAAGGGGTTCAAGACCGCCCAGGAAAGCGTCCTGGTCAGTGCGGGCGCCGACCAGGGTTTGGGCTCCATCCCGCTTGCGGTGGGTGAATCCACCTCCACGGTAGAAGTTTCTGCAGGTGAGGCATCGCTCATAGAGCCCAGCCAGGCGCAGGTCACCAACACCTTCACTGGAGAAGCTCTGCACACTTTCAGCGGCGCGCAGGAAAATGAAGGATTGGATAACCTGGCGCTCTTTGTTCCCGGGGTGGTATCCAGCCGCGATAACAACTTTGCCAACGTGAACGGCGGCGCCGGTTTTGCTGTAAACGGGGTCCGCGGTCGCAACAATGATCAGCAGATTGACGGCCAGAACAACAACGATAACAGCGTAACCGGTCCCGCCCTTCAGGTTGCTGATCCCGAGTTCGTTCAGCAATACGTGCTTGTCAGCAATCAGTTCGGTCCGGAGTACGGCCGCAATGCCGGCTCAGTGGTCAATATCATCACCAAGACTGGCGGTAATGCATGGCATGGCAGTGTCTTTGGCGATGAGAACAACTCCATTCTGAATGCGGAAACTAATTTCCAGAAGAATGCGGCCCTGAACAGCACCCCTCTCACTCATCTCCCTCGTGCCAACGATGAGTTGGGCGGATTTACCATCGGCGGCCCCGTGGTCAAGAACAAAATGTTCCTGTTTGGCGGGTTCGACGAGGAGATCGTTTCTTCTTCAACCCAGTACCTTAGTCCCGGTCTCACGCCAACGCCTGCCGGATTGGTCACCCTGGGAGGGTGTTTCCTCGGTAGCTCCAACCTCGCGGCGCTGCAGAAATTTGGACCCTTCGGGATATCTTCCGGAAATCCGCAAGTCAATGGCCAGGTCCAAACCGGCATAGTGCCTTCTTGTCCAACGGCGCAGTTTGCTGGGCTCAGCCGCCTCCTTTCCACTCCAAGCCATTTGTTTAACTGGATTGGCCGGAGCGATATTCAACTGGGAAATGACACCATCACCGGACGGTACATTTTCAATCGCAATAACACTTTTAACGCCGATCCAGGCGGCGGGGCCGCGGCCACCGGGTATCCGTTCAATATCCCCGCTCTGGCCCAGGCCAGCTTGCTGAGTTGGACGCACAATTTTTCCACGCATATGGTGAATGAGTCGCGCGTGGCTTTTGGGCGCGTTAATGTTGAGTTCGGTGGGAACCAGATTGGAAATACGATTCCCGTGGTTGGCAATCTCAGCAATGCTCTTACCTCAGTGGCATTTGGTAATCCAACTCTGGGTGGCTTCGGTGTGCCTCCCGGACTGCCTCAGGGCAGAATCGTAGATACCTGGCAGTTGCAGGACAACTGGAATTTCATTGTCGGCAAGCACACGCTGAAGGCAGGGGTAAACTGGACTTACCAGCGCTCCCCGAGCACTTTCCTGCCCCTGCTGAATGGCCAGTTCGTCTTTCCTGACTGGACAACATTTTTCAACAACACTCCCTCGCGGGCAGTCATCGAGGAAGGTCCTCCTCTGCTTGACTTCCGTGAGTATGACACCTTCGCTTACGTAGGTGATGACTGGAAGCTGGGCCAGAATTTCACGCTGAATGCCGGCCTTACCTGGTCTTATTACGGTCAGCCTGCGAACCTTCTTCACAACCTTGATGTTGCCAACGAGACTGGCCCCAATCCTTTCTTCAACCCGGCATTGGGGCTGGCCGTGACCACTCAGCCGCAACTGAGTTCGCAGAAGAACTTGTTTGGGCCCAGTATTGGATTCGCATATTCACCGCAGTGGGGCGGCTTCTTGACCGGGCACGGCAAGACTGTGATTCGTGGCGGTTACCGCTTGCTCTATGATCCACCCTTCTACAACATCTACTCGAACGTGTTTGGGACCGCGCCCCAGGTGTTTAGCCAGGTAATTCAGCCTGCTCCGCCGGGGGTACCGCCGGCATTCACCGGTCCGGCCGTCCGGGCAGCGCTGGCACCCTTGCTGCCGCTTGGCAAGCTTGATCCGCGGGAGCAGACCCGCCAAATCATCAATCCCGGGTTTGGAGCCGATACAGTGCACAACTGGAGCTTCGGTGTTCAACGCGAACTCACCAGGAACTCTGCTTTCGAGGTACGCTACGCAGGGACGCATGGGACCAACCTGTTCCAGACGGTCAATGCCAACCCCTTCATCGGCGCCCTGGCTGCAGATTTTCCCAACTTGATCCCTGCGGGAGTAACTCCATGTCCGGCTGCCAGCGCGGTTGTTCCCAGAGCCATAGGCCGCGTCAACTGCAACGAGGGGGTTACGATCGCCGTCAACAACAGTGGGTTCTCGGACTATCACGCTCTGCAAACCGAGTTCCGGGCCAACAATCTGTTCAAGCAACTCACACTGCGGGCTGCTTATACCTTCAGCAAGACCACCGATAATACCAGCGAGATATTCAGCACTGCCGGTACCGTTGGATTAGGCGGCGGAAATACCGTCACCATCGCCCAGAACCCACTGAACACACAAAGTGCGGAGCACGCTCTTTCCGGGCTGGATATTCCTCACCAGTTCACGATTCTGTTCAGCGAGCAGTTGCCGTTCTTCAAAGCCCAGCATGGACTCCTCGGACACCTGTTGGGTGGATGGGGCGTGGCTGGCGACTACGTTTTGGCCTCCGGGCAGAACTACACTCCGGCCACTATCAACTTCGCCACATGTTCCAACCCCAACAACCCTGCATGCGTGCCGGGGGGAGCGGGCGACTATTTCGATCAACGCGGATTCAACGCCTCCGACAACGGAATTGAACCCGCTCGTCCGTTTTTTGGGAGTCTGAGCGCTCCAGCCAGTGCGGTTGGGGTTTTTGCAGGCGACCTTTGCAATTCCTTTGGCGCAGGTTGCGCGCTGGCGCCCACACAATTGGTGAGCCTCAATGCTTTTAATGTGGCTTCCCAGAGTGCCACATTCAATCCCGCCACGTTCGTTCCTACCGCGGTCACTACAAGCCAGGTGCGGTTTATCGTGAACGCATTCACGGCCCAGCAGGTGTTCGGAACACCTTTTGGCAATGTACCCAGGAATGCCCTCCGTGATGCAATGTCCAATGTTGCCAACGCATCTGTTTTCAAACAGATTAAGTTGGGTGAACGCGCGAACTTCACCTTCCACGCCACTATGCTCAATGCATTCAACCACCCCAACTTCCAGACGGTGGATCCGTTCGTCTCCGATGCTGGGTTGACCGGGGCTGGCCTTGGTTTTGCTCAACCGGGCAACACCAATGACAATCTCCCCGGATTCAGCGTAGCCCGACGGATCGTGTTCGGAGGAAAGCTAACCTTCTAGATTCAGAAACACCCGTCGTCGCCACTTCCGCCCGCCAGCCAAAAGCTGGCGGGCTTTTCTACTTTTGTGGCCATGGTGCGGTAACTCCCAGGCATTCTGATTTCAAGCTACTGGAGCGAAACACAGTTCACGCCGGCGCCGGTTCGCAGGTCCGCTGCAGATCCTCTATTGTTTCGACTTGACCGGCGGCCCCTGAAGATTGAGATCACCCACCAGCGCCCGTACCTTCTTCATGAACTCGGCGCCCGGATCAGGCTTGCGGTTGCGATACTTGGGATCAAGCTCCAGAAAATAAGAATGGTGCTCCATCTGCCGGTATTCCATGTGACCAATCAGGTGAGTAATGGGCCACTTCTTCACCAGGTAGCGCACCAGCGCGGCGTCGGCCTGCGCTTGCGCCTCCGTCAGCGGAAATTTTCCACCATTTCCAACATTCTCCACTCCGATCGCCACATGGTTCAGGCCAATGCAATGGCGCGCCATCCAGTTCTCCGGCATAAGCCGGTAAACCGTACCATCCCGGTCCACCAGGAATTGGGCCGACACATTTACCTCGCCCGCAGCAGCTAGCTGCGCCCGGTCCGCCTCCGCTCGCGTACGATTGAAATATTTCCACGCAGAAGTCAGGGAATCTACGTCCGTCCAGTGCAGAATGATCATCTTGGGTTGGATAATTACGTCAGAAATCTTCGGGTCCTGATGAATCCTGCGGTAGTCAATGGTAAGTTTGATACGCTCCTGGTCAAAGTTTATGGGCCGGTCCACAATCTTCAGATCACTGCTGGCCGCCTGGAAGGCGATCATGTCCGGCGTCAATGCCAGGCACATGGCCATTGCCACTGCCATTGCGGTAATCGTCAGCCTGACAGCTTGCCACCATCCTCCGGAAAAATCAGCGGAGCTGTGGCTGGGTGGCGACGTAAACCTGGGCGACGGAGGAAGAGGACAGTTGCAGAGCATAGCTGGCATGGTGCCGGGCACGCCGGGAATTGTCAATCTTGAAGGTCCAGTATCTGAAAAACCCGCGGACAAGGCTCATCTACATCTCTGGAATTCACCTGCGTCTCTGGCCGAACTCTCTGCGCTGAACGTAAGGGTCGCCGGAATCGCAAACAATCATGCGGGCGACGCCGGCGAAGCCGGGCCGGAACAGACAATCAAGACCCTGCGTGATCACGGCATCGCGCCTGCCGGTGGCACGGCCGGAGCAGCCCTCTTTGAGGTCAATGGGATACAAATTGTCATCGCCGCGCATGACCTCACGCAAGGTGTCCCCGCGAATCTTGAAGCTGATCTGGCCGCCGCACGCCGGCATTCGCAGGTCCTGATTGCAACTTTTCACGTGACCGGTCCGGCCTCATTTCTTCCTCGCCCTGAGCTGCGCCAGGCTGTTGAAATTGCCTATCATGCCGGAGCAAACGTGATCGTCTCCCACGGCACGCACGCCTTAGGGCCGGTAGAACGTCGCCCGCACGCGGTGATTGCCTGGGGCCTGGGGAACATGGCTTTTGCCTGTGATTGCACGCAGGAAGAAGACGCTATGATCTTGCGCGTTGCAGTGGGAAACGACAAAGTTGTGAGCGCTGAAGTGCTCCCTTTACAGGCAGGACTCAATACTCGCCCAGCCCAGCCTTCCCCCGAAGCTGAGGCCATCTTCAATCTTCTGGAAGCAATCGGCAGCAGCCCCCTGCAACGTAAAGAGGCTTCTGCTTTCTTCTGAATTATTCTTTAGGCACAAATTCGCGGCTGGTAAGTTTTGCCGTTGCTGTTGCTGTTGCTTTTCCGATGCACCGATACCCCGATATCCCGATGCCCCGATTCTTCGCCCAAACTGGGCGGCAATCGGCTTATCAAGCCGCGGCAAACCAACCTTCTTCTTTCTTATGTTGGTAGTCGGTCAGGGGTCCGCCGAGTGAGTCCTCCACGCTCAAGATGACCTTAATGTTGCGTTTGTCCAGGGGAGTCAAGCGGGCATCAGTGTACTTAGGATCGGGCTTATACCACTCCAGGGTCCCAAAATAACTTTGCAGCAGGGCAGACCTGAATGGGCGTCCGCGCCGGGCATAGACTAGGTTGCGGACCAGGCGAAGGTCGCGGCGCGAAAAATCACTGAGCTGGTCCACGCTGACCTGCTTGTCCAGCAACGAAGGATCTTCCAGCGGCGTGCGGTCTTCGTCCTCTGCGCCGGCCCAATCTCCCAGCCGCATGGAAAGAAGCCGCAACTCAATTTTTGCTTCC
>DATDGH010000493.1:0-2855 GCA_036522215.1 Candidatus Angelobacter sp.
CCAAACGGTGCGCATTTTTCCTCCCCCAAGGCCCGCTCTCACGGTGAGCCACAGCGGGCCTTGCGTTGACTACCCTTCAATTCGCCGTAGCGGTAAAGTTGATCGTGTTGCTGATAGCGCCGGCCGCCTCTGAGAATGGAATCGTCAGCTTAAAGGTATAGGCCGTGCTTCCATAGGCGCCAGTGGACGTCAGTGTGGCCGCAGTCGTGCTCAGGGACGTCGCTCCCAGCAGCCAGGTGTTCGTGCTGTCCGCGGTTTGCAGCGCTGCGGTCAACGTGTAGTTGCTGCTGCTTTGGTTGGCCACCTCGACCACAACATCGACCGGTGTGCTCAAGGACCAGTTCGTGGTTCCATTAACTGTCTTGGTGACGCCGCCAGGGACGGAGCCGCCGTAGGCTTGTACGGAACCAAAGGCCACGCTGGCTGCCGACGTGCCGCTGCTGCCTAAGGTGATGCCGGCTACATCACTGACAAAAGTCAGGCTGACTGAAGCCACGGTAGTTGCTGTCACGGAGACCGTCCCGGTCGCGGAGGTTGCGTTGGCTGACTGGGCAGTAAGAGCGATAGCCGCAACAGCCCAGGCCATTGTTATGAGTTTTTGTTTGATGTTCATTGTTGCTCCCTTTCGTTGGTTAGCGTGCTGTGAGGGTTCTGTGACCCACAGGAGCAGTTATCGGAAGGCAGGAAGAAGGGTTTACCGCCAAAAGCGCCAACGGAAATTACTAAGGTAATGCTTGCCTTGAGCTGCCATCAGGAATCGGATGATCACACGTGATCCGGTGACCCCCACCCCACCACGCCAAAACCGCGTGGGGGGACTCCGGTGATCGCGCGTGATCGGGAAACCGGGTGCCATCGTGGCGGCAACATTCTCATTGCAACCGGCAAATATTGGAATGTTCTAATACTATGTTCCAGGTGCGCGCGCCCGCAGGCTATTCCCAGAACAGTCTAACTATTTACCATAATTGATCTATAGATATAACTACGATTATGGATATCTTACCTGCCTATAATGGGTTATAAGTGTTGGAAGCATATAGTAACGGGTGCATGCTGGACGATAGCTAACCAATACGTATAACTACTATTACCAGGGTGTGGACAATACAGATTGACTTGGAAGCCCTGCACTAGACTAGACTGTTATTACAGTAATTTATATTGTATTTTAGCTTTTGGCAACAGAGAGGAGAAGATCACAATGCCACAGCAGCGGCGGGCACTCCGCCGCGACCCATTTTGAATCGTCAACAATCTCAGTGGAATGGGCGAGTGCCCGAACAAACATCCTGAGAATCGGCATTCTGTGGACAGTTGAAGCCAGGCCGCCATGACCAGAAAATCAGCAGAGATCGTAATTTGGATTTCAGGCCATCGTTTGCGCGCCTGCGCCTTACTGTTCCTTCTGATGCTCTCCCCGCTCATGATTTTTGCCTGGTCCATCCGCCAACAAACCACGTGGGCAGCCAGCAGCAGCCTGATCGTGCTGAGCGTAGCTTACAGCGTGCTCGCCCTGGCCGTGGTCGCCTTCCTGGCATGGCTGTATGCGCAGGCGGATATGGGCTCCAGATTCATGCAGCTTTCTGTCGACTTGTTTTGTGTGATCGGCTTCGACGGATACTTTAGACGCCTGAATTCATCGTGGCGCCATTTGCTCAGCTTCACTGACGCCGAACTCAAGTCGAGGCCGTATCTGGAGTTTGTTCATCCCGACGACCGGGCCACCACCATGACAGAGACGAAACGTTTGCAGGAACAGGAGACTGCTGTGGTGTTCGACAACCGTTTCGTGTGCGCCAATGGGAGTTACAAGTGGCTCGTATGGAGGGCCGTTTCGGTTCCTCAAAAACAACTGGTTTATGCGGTGGGACGGGAAATCACCGAGACCGTGCAGGCCTCACAGCTCGTTGAGCGAAAAGACAAAGACATGGAACTCATAAAGTATGAGCCTCCGCCCCAAGGCCTGGTTGCTAACGGCAATTCACCCGCCGGCACAAGTCATGAATTGAGCAGCTCGCACACTCCAGCGGAGGCTGTGGTCCTGTTAGTGGATGATGACGCGATCGAGCTGAAAATGCTGGATTCGATGCTGGGCAAAGCCGGATATCAAACCCGTATGGCCAGCAACGGCAAAGCTGCCCTCTCCATTCTTTCTGCCGTGCCTGTTGACGCCATCGTGACCGACCTGGTGATGCCGGAGATGGATGGCTTCCAACTCATTCGCTATATCCGAGAAGACCCCGCGCTCGGACACGTGCCGCTGCTTGTGCTCACCTCCACCCATCTGAGCCGCGATGAGATCAAGCTGCTGACCCGCCAGACCCAGGGACTATTTCAAAAAGGCCGCTTCTGGGGTCCGGATCTGATCGCAGCCGTCGAAGCCGCCATTCGCATCCACAAAGCCGCCGGCATGGGAGAGTCCGCATGAACAAGCTCGCCAATCGCCGCCGCTTCCACCGCACACCCCTTGTCACCCAGGTAGTGTGCCAAGGACCTGGCTCCACGGCATGCGTAGTCAGCCGCAACATCAGCGAAGGTGGAATCCTTTTGGAAACAACTGAATTCGATCCCGGCGACGAAGTAAGACTTCTCATTCAGGCTGTCCACCCTGAACGTTCTTCGTCACACTGTGGGCATTGTAGTGCGACGGGACGAGGATGGCGGCATCGGTATTCAATTTGCCGCTGCCAGTGAAGTGCTGGTCAAGCCCGCTGTTGCCTGAGAGCCAGCCAGGGCCTGTTCCTGAGTTGCTCTGGCCTGTAATAAGGTGGAAGCCCCGGACTTTGGTCCGGGGGCATGCCCTGAGGCCGTGCGGCAAGGAGCCTTTAAAAAAGTTTTTGGGCTTTATAGCC
>DATDGH010000494.1:0-3964 GCA_036522215.1 Candidatus Angelobacter sp.
GTCCACCGATCTGAAGCAGTATCGCTACATCCATTTCGCAACTCATGGAATTCTGGATAGTAAGAATCCCGAATTCTCCGGGCTCATCTTGTCAATGTTGAATCAGAATGGGGAGCCGCTAGAGGGTTACCTACGACTGAAGGACATCTACAATTTAAAGCTTTCAGCCGACCTAGTGGTGCTGAGTTCCTGCAATTCAGCGCTGGGCAAAGACCTGGAGGCCGAAGGCATTATTGGGCTTCCGCGGGCCTTTCTGTATGCAGGATCGCAGCGCGTGATTTCAACCTTGTGGAAGGTAAATGACGAAGCCACGACGGAATTCATGAAGCATTATTATTCCCAGCTTCATGGCGGACAGAACCCGGCTTCAGCCCTCAGTCGCGCTCAATCAGAGATGGCAAATAGCGCGCATTGGCAACATCCGTATTACTGGGCGGCATTTGTTTTACAGGGAGAATATAGATGACAAATTGAGCAGATTGTAATATTTTGTGCTGGATTCTCAGAGAGTCTGGCTGAATTCCGCAGAGGCATTCATCTGATGAAAACTGGGTGGACGCTTACGCGCGAGGCATTCGACAATTTACTTCGCTGGCTGTCTTCCGATCGCGAAGAAGCCGGCCGGAAGTATGAAGATATCCGCAGCAGACTCATTAAGCTGTTCAACTGCCGCGGTTGTGCCACCCCGGAAGAACTTGCTGACGACACCATCAATCGAGTGATCAAGATCATCCAGGAAAAAGCACCCGAGTATTCAGGAGATCCCATTTTGCTTTTTTTTGGGGTGGCCAAGAATGTTTTTCACGAATGGACACGGACGAAACCGTTGAATCCTGACGATTTTCCGGCCCCAGAGCCTAATTGCAAAGATGAAGACCTTGAGTGCCTGGAGGACTGCCTGGGAGAACTCGATAAAAGGGAACGCAGCATCATAACGCGTTACTATGAACAGGAGGGGCGCAAAAAAGATCAATCTCAGGCAGATGATTGCTGCTGAAATGGGACTGGACATCAACGCCTTGCGGATCCAGGCATGCAGAATCCGCAAGGTGCTACGCAACTGCGTTGCAACCTGCATTGATCGCAAGGCCGTGTAGCAGTTGGATTTATTCCTGGTTACGTAACATTATGAATAGCAAACCGGTGGAGGACATACGTCTCAGGCAGTATCTGCTCGGCATTCTTCCGGAATTGCAATGCGATGAGATAGAACAAAGGCTGTTGACCGATAATGACTTCGCGCGGACGATTGAGCTGATTGAGGATGAGATTGTAGACGACTATTTGGACGGTGCACTCAGCCGATCAGACAAACGTCTAGCTGTGAGACATTTTTTTCAGGCTCCCGAGCACCGGTCCAAGTTGCATTTTGGCCGCTTGCTGCGCTGCCATTTACATAAGGAAAAGGCCGCTGCGCCTGCGCGCTCCATGTCCCTTCCCTTCCAACAACCATTCTATTGGGTGGCTTCCACAGCCATTGCCTGCCTGCTGGTCCTGACTACCGGGTTGACGGTTTATGTAGGCAAGCTGCGCCACGATCTGGAATCTGAGATGGCCAAGAGCCGCAGTGCTCAAAGCGTTGTCGAGGCAAGCCTGACACAGGAGCGTGCACTGGCAACCCAACTCGGCGAGCACGTGCGGATCCTTCAGGAACAGTATGATGCGCTGCAGAATGCGGGCCAGCAATCCTCCGCAACTGTAACGCTATGGCCACTCGAGCGATCGGAGGAAGCAATCCCCGTAGTGAAACGCAGGCTGGGAATAAAGTCGTTGGCTGTGCGCATTTCGGTGATCGATTTCGCATCTCCATCCTATAGTGCGACTTTAAAGGATGCGGGCGGAAAAGAGCTTTGGTCGCGCACCAATCTGAAGCCGGAACCTTCTGGTAATTTGCTGGTTTTAAAAATCCCATTTCAACTCTTCTTTCCCGGCGACTATTCCGTAATCATCACCGGCCAGGGAGACAGCCACACATATCCGCTGAGGGTCTCCTGACCTGGACCCGACGATCCGGCACTGCTTTTTGAAAAATTCCTGAAATGCTTTTCCGCAAAAGTCATATCTAAATGAGAGTACCCGGAAAGTCCAACAACTACTCTTCAACGAGGGACGTTTGCCATGCAAAATTCTTGTCCCCGGAACGGGGTTGCTGTTCTTACGATGGATCGGCGGGCGTCTTACCGGCGCCCTGAAACTGATCTGCAAAGACTTACGGCCGCCGAACTGGTTCGGCTGTGCCTGGCACCTGGAGACGACCTGGCGTGGTGTGAGTTCTTACGCCGTTTTCAACCATTGATCGCCTGTGTGATCGCGAGAACTATTCGCCGTTGGGGCTATCCCCAACCCGGGCTGGTAGATGACCTGGTGCAGGAGACTTACCTGAGATTGTGCGCCGGCAATTTCAAAGCTCTGCGCGAATTTGAATTCAAACACGATAGCGCCCTCTTCGGATTCCTGAAAGTAGTCGCCTCCAATGTGGTCCAGGACCACTTCCGGCACAGTAATTGCCGGAAACGCGGTAGCGGCAAGATTGAGGATGATCTGGAACCGCTCGCGCTGCGCATCGCCTCAGATGAGGATTGCGTTGAGAGGGTGCAACGGGCGATCCTGATGAACAACATTCGAGAGTGTCTGAGGAAACAGAGCTTCGAGCCCTGTTTCACCAGGGATTACTCGATCTTTTGGCTTTATTTCGAAAAAGGATTTACAGCTAAGGCAATCTCTCGTCTGCCCGGCCTTGGCCTTACAGAAAAGGGAGTGGAAAGCGCGCTCCTGCGAATGACACGATTCCTTCGAACCAAATTAGGCCAAACGTCTCCCATGGCTTAGTTGATTGAAAAAGCGTTTCCGGAATCCTTAAATCCCCCTAATCTTTACTGCGCGATCTGTCCAGGGTTGTTGATCACAATTAGATTCTCATTCTGGGGAAGGTCCAACATGGAAACTCTCTGCGATATTTCTAACATTTCAACAGAAAAATGGGTAAAATCCCCCAATCTCCCTTCTATGAATTACCAGGTTCTGGCCGATGACGATCTCGTTCGCGAGTGCGCCGAACATCCCTGTCCGGAAGTGTGGGAGGAGTTCATTCGACGATTTCGCAAGGTGATCGCTACAGTGGCTTCGCGAGCCTGCCGGGAGTGGTCGGAAACGGCGCCCGATGTGGTTGAGGACCGGATACAAGACACCTTCCTGAAGCTCTGCGATGATGACTGTTCCCTGCTGCGGAAATTTCAGTCTCGCCATCCTGGCGCTATTCTTGGCTTCCTGAGGAGCGTCACGGCCAGTGTGGTATACGACCATTTTCGGGCTGAACACGCCAGGAAGCGCGATGTGGACAATACCACCGAACTAAATGAGGGTATCTACCAGCTCGCTCACAGAGCAGGTTCAATGAGTCCCGCGGACTTAGAGATTTTCCTCAATGAAATCAATGATTTACTTTTACAGCGCGGGAATGGCCCGGTGGAGGAAAGGGACAGGACCATCTTCTGGCTGCATCACCGTGGTGGGTTGACAGCCAAGGAGATCGCCTCCATTAAGTGCCTGAATTTGACGGTGAAGGGCGTGAATTTGGGAATAAAGGGCGTGGAAAGTGTTCTTCACCGGTTGCTGCTGTATGTGAAAGAGGCTTTGGTAACCGAGGAAGTCAAGAAGGGTTAGCAGGATTTAGGGCCGTAGAATCGTTTTAACTATGGAGGATTGTTGTACAACGGACATCTCAGTATTGAGGAAGTTGACCAGCTCAACCAGCAGAAGGGGCCTGCTGAAAACCAGACTCATGTGGAAAACTGCCAGCAATGCCAGTCGTTGCTGGAGAAGTACAAGGCCGTCAGTGCGAAACTGGAGAAGCTCGCGTCCGCACACATCGGAGCCAAAAACGGTATGAACTGCCCTGACGAAAACGTTTGGTTTGACGTAGCTGCCGGGAATCTGCCCGATGCCGAGAGTCTTAAGCATGTAC
>DATDGH010000495.1:0-6289 GCA_036522215.1 Candidatus Angelobacter sp.
ATACTCGATTCTGATTCCCGGGCATGCAGCCATTCTTCCTGCACGCTCTGCGTGCCAACGTTCACCACATGTTTCTTCTTGGGTGTAAGCGCCCAGTCATAACCGTAGTTGCCAATGCCGCAGATGATCTTGTTGATGGGAATATCCTTGATGGCCTGGCGAACGTTGGTGATGAACCAGTCGTGAGCCGCCACCGGACCGGGTGCACTGCTGGTCTGGTGCTGGTCATAATCCATGATCACCAGTCCGTCGGAGTTGGCGGCCAATTGGCCGTAATCGTAGTCCTTGTCGGACACGGGAACGTTTACGTACAGCTTCAGTCCGCGCGAGTGCAGGTCCTGACCCAATTCGGCAACCAGCGCGCGAAATCCAGGCTGGGCTTCCAGCGGAATCTCCTCGAAATCGAGGGCTGCGCCTTTGAACCGGTCGCTGGCCAGAAATAACAGGAGTTGATTGCGAAAATTCTGTCGTGCGCTGGCGTCGTTCAAAAAAACCCCGACGTTGGTCAGCCATACTTTTCTGGCTGGATCAAAGTTGTTGATCAGAGGAAAGACCTCAGTCTCCGCCTTCTCTGATTTCAGAAACGGCATGACTTTATCGTCAACTTTGCGCACAACGTTGTTCTGCGCCACCGGGAAAAGCTGGTTGTTCTCGTCGGGGCTTTGCAGATTGCCGTCCGGAGTCAGCACGTGCAGCCATTCAGGAAACAGGATGTCAATCTGGGGATAATATTCCTGGAGCGAAACGAAGCTGGCAGCATCCCAGGTGACATAGTAGGCAGCGCGGATGCCTTCGTCCGCATTCAGCTCCACCTGTGACGGCGGCGCCTGCGTCTTCCGGTGGGTTCCCTTGGCGCTTGTCTTCCGCCGGTGCTCCTTTTCTTTCAATGTCTTTAAATTCCGCTTCTGCTCCGGCATCAAAATTCGCGGCAATTCCTCCGGTTGGAGTGTGGTAATGACAAAGAACAGAATCAGACCAGTGATGGTGATGCCCACGACGTTCAGCAGCAGGCGCAGGCGTGCCCACCGCTTTTTCTTTGGATCATAAAAAATGGGCTGCTTCATCAGGAAAGTCTGCTACCCAATCGTAAGCTGTTGATTGGATTTGAACAAGCAGCCAAAGAGCCTGTCTTGAGCGAAGCTGAAGGAACCCCGAGAATACCTACCTCGCCGTGGCTTCGTCTTTGATTTCAATTACTAAATTACCAAATTACCCGATTGCCAATTCTCGAATGGAGAGATACCGCCTGCAGACCAACGAAAACAAATTCTCGTTTCAGCCTGCGTAACCCCCTAGTTCACCGTCAACCCCGCCTCGCTCTTGGCCACAACCTGCGCAGTGCCGCCGACCGCCTGCACGACGATTGTGTGCTGGCCCGGCGGCAACGTGTAAACCGTGTTCACTGCCGAGCCGGGGGAGTCTCCCAGCTTGGTGCCCGTTGTTTCGTCCCATACTTCCAGGTGATCGATGGTGGTAGAAGAATTGGCGTACGCCGAAACACGAACTGGACCACTCACCGCGGCGGAATTCACCGGCGAAAGGACAGTGACACCAAGGGTGGTAGAGACGTTGATGCTCACGCTGGATTTGTGCAGGGCCTGGAAGGTGCCCGTGCTGATGTCTTCCACAATCAGTTGATGTGTCCCTGGCGCCAGCGAAAAACTCTGGTTGATAGTGGAGGTGCCGGCCGCCGATTGTCCCAGCTTTTGCCCTGTCGAATTGTCCCAGACCTGAAGCTGGTAAATCTGCGCGCTCGATTCCGTTGCGGAAGCGCTAACCTGCACCTGCGTACCGGTGGTCGAGTTGGAACTGGGGGAAGTAATGGTCACTCCATCTCCCGCACTTACTGTGATGTTCACCAGAGTCTTGTGGAGGGCCTGGTAGGTTCCGGTGCTGATGTCTTCCACAATCAATTGGTGTGCCCCGAGCGCCAGCGAATAAGTCTGGTTGATGGTTGAGGTGCCGGGCGCCGATTGTCCAAGCTTGGTCCCGGTCGTCTGGTCCCACACCTGGATCTGATAAATCTGTGCGTTTGGCTCAGTGGCCGAAGCGCTCACCAGCACCTGCGTGCCGGTGTTGGCATTCTGCGCGGGTGAGCTGACGGTCACGCCTCCGCCAAAGAAATCCTTCATTGCCGTCACGCTGGCGGAGAGTCCGGGATGGGTGCTGATTCCCAGCGCGTCCAGCACTGTTCTGAGGGTGTTCTCGTGCTTGTAAGGAGTACGGGATACGCTCTTTGGGATAACTGTCGGGCCGATGACCGCGGTATAAACCAGGCCGGCAGCATCGGAGTTGCCATTATCAAATGTCACGATCAGGAGTCCATCGCCACCTGGTTGGAAATAGGGTTTGGCAAGCATAGGAGTCAGGTTTGTATTGAGAAAAACGTCGGCAGCCGACGCGGCAGCATCATGGCCGTCATTCAAGCCGTCAGGAGCGATGATGCTGAATTGCGGTAATGAGTTATTCGCCAGATCAACAGCAAATCTCGAAAAATCGACGATCCTGGCCTGCGATCCCGCCACATTGCTGAGGATGTCGCTGTACCAGGTTGCGCCGTTGTGGCGGCGATAATAGTGAGTGCCATTCGCCAGGTCCGGACTTGTCACCTTTCCCCCCGCGGCTGCATAGGATTGCGCGTATACCTTCCATGAGATACCGCGATTGTTCATCACGCGAAAAATGTTGTCGTCCGTGATTGCCCCCGTACAGGCGTTTCCAGTGCAGCCGAAATTATGCGTGCCGCTGGGTAACACGCAATTTGTGCTGTGGCAGCTCCCGGAGGCCAGCCACAGGTAATCCATCAGCGACCCGCTCGTGTTGGAAACGTAGTCGGTTGCGTGCCCGTAGGTTGATCCTTGTTTCATCAGCCATGGCATCTCCGCCGCCGCCGTGTTGTAGCTGGTATTTTCTTCGATCACCAGCACCACATGGGACGAACGGGGGACCTGGGCCGTGGCGAACAGTGTTAAAAGAAGCGCCTGCAGGGAAACAACTATTTTTACTGCCAATTCAATGTGCCGAACACTCATCTGCATCTCCTCAGTTGATCCGGTAGTTGAAACGAGCCCCACCAGCCCGATTAGCTCCTGGCGGACACAATGCCGCTGAGACCCGCAATCGGGAGGTGCGTAAAGTTCTTTTTGGCCAGAACTGGTTGTTGTTTCGGCGTACTCTAAATGATTTTTTATGAAGGGAGTATTGATTGAGTGTTAATCGCGGCTTTCTCGGTGCTATTAGTTCCAGTGTTAAGGTGAGCGCCCTACGTCTACCTGGAGGATTTAGAATCCCCCAGGAACTTTGCAGCGGGGTAGTGACCCGAACTGTCCCGGCTGAATGTGATGCACCGATGGCCCGATTAATTGATCTGGTTTGGCGGAACAAGCTTTTCTTTCTGCTGGTTACCGGCGCCGCTCTGGCGTTGCGGCTGTACTTTGTCTTCCGCTATCCGGTTGTGGAAGGCGATACCTTTATCTATGGCGACATAGCTAAAAACTGGATGAACCATGGCATTTACGGGGTTACGGACCTTTCTGTCATCCGTCCCACGCTCATCCGGCTGCCTGGGTATCCTGCATTTCTGGTAGTGATGTTTTCCATCTTTGGCCAGGAGCACTACCACGCAGTAATGGTCGCCCAGGCATTGATCGACACCAATACCTGTCTTGTCATTGCTGCGCTGGCGCTGGAACTGTTTGGCGAACGTCCTGCAAAGATAACTTACCTGCTGGCTGCGCTTTGCCCCTTCACCGCCAACTACACAGCCACTCCATTAACAGAAACCCTGGCCATTTTTTCTACTTCCCATGCGCTTTATTACGGAGTAAGGGGACTGAAGGCTCTAAACGCCGGCCAGCCTGGTAAATGGCTGTGGCTTCTCTGCGGGCTCTGGATTGCCATGGGCATCTACCTGCGGCCCGATGGTGGACTCCTGCTGGTTGCCTTGGGAGGAGCTTTGTTGTTTTATCTTTTCAGGCCTGTATACAGAAAGCATGCGTTCTGGGCAGGCGTGCTGTTAATCGCAGCCAGTCTTGGGCCGCTGGTCCCCTGGACCGTGCGCAACTGGCGCACATTTCATGTTTTCCAGCCGCTGTCTCCGCGCTATGCCAATGATCCCGGTGAATCTGTCCCCATGGGATTCAATCGCTGGATGAGAACATGGGTAGTGGATCTGGTTTCAACCCAGGAAGTTTACTGGCCTGTTTCCGGCGAGCCTCTGGATATTGATAGTCTGCCCGAGCGTGCCTTTGATTCGCGAGAGCAATACGACCAGATTGATGAACTCATCGCGGATTACAACCTGCAAAAGTACATAGACGAAGACATCGATGCGCGATTTGGCCGGCTGGCTGCGGAACGCATCGCCCGCAAGCCTTTTCGATATTACGTTTGGCTTCCATTTCTGCGGACGACGGACATGTGGCTGCGTCCGCGCACAGAGCTCTTACCCATAGAGTCTCGCTGGTGGGAGTTCTCCGACCATCGCGGGGAAAGCATCTTCGCTCTTATCTGGGCGGGCATGAACCTGCTGCTTCTCCTGGCCGCCTTGCGGGGATGGTTGATAACCCGGCTGGGCATCTGCGGGATTGTGCTGATCGGCTTCGTGCTGCTCCGTTCCGTTTTTCTGAGTTCGCTGGAGAATCCCGAGCCCCGCTACCTGCTGGAGTGTTTCCCAGTAGTGCTGGCCTTGGGTGGCGCTGCGTTTCAAAAAAAGACCTTCTCTTTTAAATCCTGAGCGGCCTGGGTCACGCTGTCCACACGGCCCAGATCGCGCCAGTAATATTCGTCCGCGCGGAAGGCCAGGATTTTTTCTCCTTGTCCAGCCAGCCGCAGGTAAACCGGAACAATTGGGAATACGCCGTCTTCGCTCATCAACGCAAAAATTCGCGGCGAAATAACGTGGATCCCGGAGAAAGCCAGTGCCTGCATCTGTGCCGAAGGCCGGACCAATTCAGGTTCCTGGTCGCGCCCCGCCCGCCGGCCGCAAAGTTCAAGCTGCTGGTCAAACAGCAGGTATCGCGAACTCTTTCGCTCCTGTACCGCCAGGGTGGCCAGAGCATGATTGGCCGTGTGAAATTGCGCCATCCGCAGCAAATCAATGTTGCTGATCACGTCCACGTTGTGCAACAAAAACGGCTCGTCTTCATCCGGCCGCTCGGGATCCGAAGTAAAAAACCGGGCGACCTTCTTCAACCCGCCGCCGGTATCGAGCAGGACCTCCTCGCCGGAGACCTCAATCCCCATTCCGAAGTTATTGTTTGTCTTCAGGTAATCGACGATCATCTCTGCGAAGTGATGGACGTTGACGATTACCTCGCAGACCCCGAAGGAGCGCAGGCGCGAAAGGGCAATTTCAAGCAGGGTACGGCCGCTGATCTCCACCAGTGCCTTAGGACGATTCTCAGTCAGCGGGCGCAGCCGTGTTCCCAGGCCGGCGGCCAGGACCATGGCCCTCATTGGATCACGTGCTCCAACCCAACGTGACGCAACACCACCTCCACTCCGCCTCTGGCGCGCAAATGCCTGGCCAGTTGCTCTGCCAGGTAGACGGAGCGATGCTGGCCGCCAGTGCAGCCAAACGAGACCATCAGGCTCTTGAAGCCGCGCCGTTGATAATCGGCGACACTTGCATCTACCAGTGACTTGATGTTGGAGAAAAACTGCCGCACGCTGTCCTGCTGCTCCAGATATTCAATGACGGGCGCATCTCTGCCAGTCAAATTCTTGAAACGCTCCTCGCGGCCGGGATTGGGCAGGCAACGGGCATCAAAGACAAACCCCCCGCCATGCCCGCCCTCATCCTTAGGCGGCTCGCGATGAAATGAAAAGCTGAAAATCCGTACTGTCAAACTCGCGGTTGGTGGGGCCTCCGCTGGCCATTTCTCCTGCAGCGTTTCAGGACTCAAGTTTTGCAATTTCTCTGAGCCCAGAACGTTTTTGAAGGCGCCCATCAGCGCCGGCAACGGCACCGGCACATTCACATGATGCAGCAGCCAGCGCAGGTTTTTCAGCGCGTAAGGTACGCTCTGGAGAAAGTGCGTCTTGCGCTCGTAGAAGCCGCGAAAGCCGTAAGCGCCCAGGGCCTGCATGAGGCGCACGTAGACGTAGGCATAGAAATGCTGCATGAATCTGTCACGCTCGAGATTGACGAACCCGGCAACACTCTCCAGGTAGTGGTCCAGCAATTGCTGCCTCAAGGCGGGTGGCAGGTCAGCCTTGGCGTCGTACAGAAGCGAGGCGATGTCGTATTGCAGAGCACCCTTGCGCCCGCCCTGGTAGTCCAGAAAAA